>JANQSB010000474.1 GCA_028284295.1 Myxococcota bacterium
CCTGCACCACGACGTCGCCGGGCTCGAGGCCGCCCGTCCGAACCCAGGCGTCGCGTTCGATCCATCCCAGCATCTGGCCCGCCACCAGGGGCTGCGAGACGGCGGCGGTGACCTCGGTGTGTCCACCGACCAGGACCGCCCCCGTCCGTTCCAGCGCGCCGACCAGGCCCGCGAAGAGCGCGCGAAGCTCGGCTTCGGTCGTCCCGGTCGGCAGCAGCACCGTGGCGAGGAACCAGCGAGGTCGCGCTCCCATCACGGCGATGTCGTTGGCGTTGATCCAGACGGCGTGGGCCCCGACGGCGGTCCCCGTCATCGTGATCGGGTCGGTGGCGGCGATCAGGGTTCCCGACTCGACGTCGAGCGCGCAGGCGTCCTCGCCCACCCGCGGGCCCACCCGGATCTCGGCAGGCAGGCGCTCCGTGCCCGGGAGGAGCTCGTCGAGAAGCTCGGCGGGGATCTTGCCCGGCGCCAGGATCGCGGGTCGGGTCATCCGGAGAGAATCCGGCGTGGCGGGCGCTGTCGCAACCGCGCGCTAGAGGGCCGACTCCCCGCGCTCGCCGGTCCGGATGCGGATCACCTCTTCGACGGGCTGCACGAAGATCTTTCCGTCGCCGATCTTGCCGGAGCTGGCGGCCGTGGTGATCGCCTCGACGACCGCATCGACCTCCTCGTCGCGGACGGCGACCTCGATGAGGATCTTGGGCAGCAGGTCGACCACGTACTCCGCGCCGCGGTACAGCTCGGTGTGCCCCTTCTGACGTCCGTATCCCTTCACCTCGGTCACGGTGAGTCCCTGGACGCCTACCTGCTGGAGGGCGTCCCGGACGTCGTCGAGCTTGAAGGGCTTGATGATGGCTTCGATGAGCTGCATCGGAAGGGCTCCGGGGTCGAGAGAGGCGGAAAGGTCGAAGAGGGGCCGAGGCCGGGCGGGGGAGCCTTCTCCCCCGCCCGCAGGCCTCAGTTGTGCGGTCCGTAGGCGGTCTCGGAGTGCTCGGCGAGGTCGAGACCCTCGTGCTCGGCCTCGTCCTCGACCCGCAGTCCACCGAGCGCGGTCTTCAGCACGACCAGGATGGCGAGGCTGAGGCCCACCGCGTAGACGGCGGTGAAGCCGATGCTCGTCAGCTGCTTGATGATCTGGTTGCCGCGGCCGACCTCGGGATCGAGTGCGAAGCCGGCGATGAAGATCCCGGTCGCGAGGGCGCCCCAGGCGCCGCCCACGCCGTGCACGCCGAAGACGTCGAGGGAGTCGTCGTAGCCGAGCGCGGGCTTCAGCAGGGTGACGGCGGCGTAGCAGACCGCCGCTGCGCCTGCGCCGATGGCGAGTGCGCCGCCCGGTCCCACGAAGGCGCAGGCCGGGGTGATCGCCACGAGGCCCGCGACGGCGCCGGTGGCCGCACCCAGGACGGTGGGCTTGCCCCGGTGCATCCACTCGATGACCACCCAGGTCAGCACGCAGGCGGCCGTGGCGGTCTGGGTGGTGAGGAAGGCCAGCCCGGCGGTGCCGTCGGCGGCCAGCTCGCTTCCGGCGTTGAAGCCGAACCAGCCGACCCACAGGAGCGCCGTCCCGATGACGGTCAGCGGCAGGCTGTTGGGCGCCATCGGCTCCTTGCCGTAGCCGCGCCGCTTGCCGATGAAGATCGCCGCGGCGAGGGCCGAGAAGCCGCTCGACATGTGGACCACCAGGCCCCCCGCGAAGTCGAGCGCACCCAGGTCGGCGCCGATCCAGCCGCCGCCCCAGACCATGTGCGCGAGCGGGCAGTAGACGATCAGCACCCACAGCACGATGAAGGAGAGATAGGCGCTGAACTTCATGCGCTCGGCGAAGGCGCCCAGCATCAGGGCCGGCGTGATGATCGCGAACATGCCCTGGAACATCACGAACACGTAGGTGGGGATGGTGCCCGACACCGACTCGGGGGTGATGCCCGCGAGGCCGACGAGGGAGAGGTCACCCACGAACTTGTTGCCCTCACCGAAGGCCAGGCTGTACCCCACCAGCACCCACAGCACCCCGATGGCGCCGGCGGAGATCAGGCACTGCATCAGCACGGAGAGGATGTTCTTGCTGCGAACCAGCCCGCCGTAGAAGAGGGCGAGCCCGGGCAGGGTCATCAGAAGCACCAGCAGGGTGCTGGTCATCATCCAGGCCGTATCGCCGGAGTCCAGCTTGTCCTCTGCGAGGGCCTGGGCGGGCAGCAGCCACGTGACCAGGAACGCCAGGAGCCCTGCGCGGGTCCAGTGACGTCGGTTGCGCATCGGGTCGATCCTCCTTGCCGGAAGCGGGTTGAGGGGCGGGGGTCCGCGGGCTCCCGGGCTCCCGCCGGCAGGAGCAAGACATGTGCCACCTCCCGCCCGGGCGGGGTCGTGCTGACCCGCACGAGGAGCGGCGGGATGCCGGCTCGGACGCTCGGCTGCCCACTCCCAAGGCAGGCGTTGACCATGGATTGGTCAGGCGGCTGCCCGCTGGCGGGAGCGAAGCGGATTGCACGGGGTGTGTCGTCCACTTCCATCCGAGGGTGGTTCCACCGCCCGGCCCGCGGGGCGCGCCGGGGACGGGATCGAGGAAAGCCCAACGATTCCAGTGGTCTGGTGGTGCGGATGCCGGTGGTCCGACACTTGCACTGAAGACGCTCGTGGCAGGTGCCCAGAGCCCGGGGAAGGGGGACTGCTGGAGCGGAACATGCCGACCTACCTCGACTTCTACGGACTCCACAAGGCGCCCTTCGACGTGCGCCCCGGCCGCGGCCCGGTGCTGGCCACCCAGGCGCTTCGCGATGGGCTCGAGTGGGTGATCGACCACGTCGAGTCCGACCACGCCCTGCTGTGCGTGAGCGGAGTCGACGGTGTGGGACGATCGAGTCTCGCCCGGATCCTGCCCGGCCGGCTCGCCTCCCACTGCCGCGTCGCGCGAATCATGGACCCCGGTCGGCCCTGGCCCGAGCTGCGGGTCGCGATCGCAGACCAGCTGGTGCTCGATCAGGCGCTCACGGCGAACGCACTCGTGAGCGCCCGGTGCCAGGGGGATCGGATCGTCGTGGTGGTGGATGCCGCCGAGGTCGCGGACTTCGAGCTCCTCAAGCACCTCGACGAGCTGCTCGACATGCGTGGTCCCGCGCGGGAGCGCCTGGTACAGGTGGTGCTGCTGGCGCGCGACCCCGGTCACGGCCACGAGCCGCTCTGGCCGTGGCTGGAGGACCGTGGTGGCCTCGTCCATCGCCTCGACCCGCTCTCCCCTCGCGAGATCCCCGGGTACATCCAGAAGCGGGTCGAGACCGCGGGCCGCAAGCCCGGCGATCTCTTCACGAAGACCGCGGCCCTCGTCATCCACCGGCACAGCCAGGGAGTTCCCCGGCGCGTCAACCTGGTGTGTGACGTCGTCCTCGAGGAGGCTGCGAGGCGCCTGGCGCGGCGGATCGACGCCCGGCTCGTGGACGAGACCATGGGGTCCCACGGCCGCTAGCGGGCGAACGCTTCCCGTTCGTGTGCTTGCCGGGTCTGCGCGCCGCTAGCGGCGTCGCTGCGGGAGGTCGACGACGGTCTGCCGCCGGAGGTCGCCCATCCGGACGTCCGGCGGCAGACCGTCGTCGACCTCCCGCAGCGACGCCGCTAGCGGCGCGCAGACCCG
>JANQSB010000226.1 GCA_028284295.1 Myxococcota bacterium
CGGCGTACGGGGGGTCGAGGGGCTTCACGCGGGGGTCGGACATGGTCGGCTCCGGGTGGGTGGGGGGTGGGGCGGGCGCCTTGCTACGGATTGCGTAGCGCAGGATCGCGCGGTCCGCTACTGTTTCAGTAGCGCTCCGACGAAGCGCGGAGGATTCGTGGCCAGCCGTCGTACCCGCAGCTCCCGAAGCGGCCCCCGGCCCGGCGTGCCGGTTCGCGGGTCGCGCAGCGGCCGGCCGATCATGGCCGCGCTCGACCTGCTCGGTCGTCGCTGGGCGCTGCGCGTCCTGTGGGAGCTGCGGGCGGGGCCGCTCACCTTCCGGGCCATCCGCGAGGCCTGTGAGGACGTCTCCCCTTCGGTGCTGAACAGCCGCCTGCGCGAGCTGCGAGAGGCGGAGCTGGTCGAGAAGAGCGACGCGGGATACGTGCTGACGACGTCCGGCAAGGAGCTCCGTCGCGCGCTCGAGCCCCTGAGCCGCTGGTCCGAGGAATGGCAGCGCCGCAGCCGCCCGGGACGGCATCCGTCGTAGAATCTCCGTCGGGAGGAGACGCCATGGAGCTGCGGGATGCCAACGCATTGCTCGAGCCGGGCTACCTCGGGCTCGAGTCCGGCTTCCGGCGCCTGCCCGATGGCCAGCTCCATGTCGCGGCCTGGACGACGATGCCCGGTTGTCGCGGTGCCATGGTGGGCTGGTGGTTCGGCTTCCTGGAGACGACCGAGCAGTACAAGTGGTGGCATCCGCGCGACCACGTCTGGTGCGAGTGGAAGGGAGAACGGGGGACCGGACGCTACGTCGGCGGGGAGCATCACGTGCACGAGTACATCGGAGGCGAGCTCCAGAAGCTGCGGATCCGCTTCTGCGAGCCCGACGACTACCTGGACGCATCGCGCTTCGAAGAGGCAGGCGTTACGGCGGCGGTGTGTGCCCGGGTCGGCCTGCTGGACGCGCCGGTGTGGGCGGGCCATCTCATCCACCTCTGCCGCGACACCGACTACGGCTGCGAGATGCGCAGCCGCTTCTGGCTGGGCGATCTCGACCCCGTCGATCTGGCGCCGGACGCCGCCGCGCGCGAGGGCCTCTTCCCCGACCGCACGGGTGCGGGCCTGCTCGCGCACTGTCACGAAGAGATGAGCTATCTGGCGGGCTTCCTCCCGGAGCTGTACGCGAAGTCGCAGGTCGACTCCGACGGCGAGCGCACCGCCGCGGCTCGCGAGAGACGCTGACGCTTGGAGATCCGCGAAGAGCCCCGAAGCCGGCTCGATGCGTATGCCCGGATTCCGATCGCCTTCGAGGTCGAGCGCGTTCTCGAGCTCTCGATCGAGGCAGCGGGACTCACGGGAATCGCGTTCGCGGAGCGACCCCTTCGTGCCGGCTTCCGCAAGGACTACGACGCGATTCCGGGGAACCGACCTACCGATTGGGCGACACGATTCGATCTCAGCAACTGGGGTCTGCTGTCGGCGCGCCAGCAGGCGGCCGAACCGGACGAGTGGCTGGGTGCCGCCGCGCTGGCCTTCGACACCCCGGGCGTCCACATGCTGGCCGCCCGCGCCGACCTGGCCGTGCTGTGGGATCTTCGGGTGACGCCGGCCTCGCGGGGACAGGGGGTCGGTACGGCCCTCTTTCGAGCCGCAGAGCAGTGGGCGCGGGCCCGCGGCTGTCGCCAGCTGAAGGTCGAGACCCAGAACATCAACGTCCCGGCGTGTCGCTTCTACGCGAGTCGGGGCTGTACCCTGGGGTCGATCGACCGCTTCGCCTATCCCGACCTCCCGCAGGAGATCCAGCTCGTCTGGTACAAGGACCTGGTCGCATCCTACCCGTCGGAGCCCGAATCATGACCATCCAGGAGCTGGGAAGCCTCGGCGAGCTCGTGGGCGCGATCGCGACGGTCGCGACCCTCGTGTACCTGGCGACCCAGATCAATCACAACACCAAGGTCACCCGGACGACGGCCCTGCAGTCCATGCTGGAAGGCGGTCGCGATCGGACCATCCAGCCGCTCGTCAACAACGCAGAGGTCGCCGGGATCTTCGCACGGGGCATGAGCTCGCCCGACTCGCTGTCGCCTCCCGAGCGGGTCCGCTTCACGTGGTTCGTGGCCGAGACCGTGCTGCAGATGCACAACGTGATGCAGCTCCACGACGAGGGCATCCTCGCCGAGGTCGACTACGAGGCGTGGCTGGTCTACACCGCGGCCATCCTGCGAACACCCGGCGGCGTGTACGCATGGCCGCAGGTTGCCGGCATCGTCACGCCGAACATCCGGGACGTCCTCGCCGAGCACCTCGCCCGGCACCCGGAAGGGCCGACCCTGCTCGACATCATGCCCGTGATGGACGCCCGAGGCTGGAACGCGTCCTGAGTTCGCGGGAGCGGATGCACGCCGATCAGCTCGAGATCGACGAGTCGCTCGTCCGCCGCCTGCTCGAGAGCCAGTTTCCGCAGTGGGCCGGGCTTCCGCTCTCCCGGGTGGATTCCGGGGGGACCGAGAACGCCGTCTATCGTCTCGGCGAGGAGCTGGCGCTTCGCCTCCCCTATCGCGCCGCACAGGCGCAGCAGGTCGACAAGGACCATCGCTGGCTGCCGACGCTCGCGCCGCAGCTGCCGATGCCCATCCCGGTACCGCTCGGGAAGGGGGCGGCCACCCGCGAGTACCCCTGCCCGTGGTCGGTCTGTCCCTGGATCCCCGGCGACGAGGCGACGCTCGACGGATTCGCGGACCCGTGCCGGGAGGCCCGTGCGCTCGCGGACTTCGTCCGTGCCCTCCAGGCGATCGATGCCACGGGCGGACCGGCGCCCGGGCAACACAACTTCTACCGCGGCGTTCCGTTGGCTGCGCGGGACGGCCATACCCGGGAAGCCATCTCGAAGCTCGGCGGCGAGATCGACACGGGTGCAGTACGTGCGGCCTGGGAGGCGGACTCTCGCGTGGCCGCGTGGGAGGGACCGCCCGTGTGGATCCACGGAGATCTCTCGCCGGGCAACCTGCTCGTCCGGGACGGTCGGCTCTGCGGTGTCATCGACTGGGGCGGACTGGGTGTCGGAGACCCTGCGACGGAGCTGCTGCCGGCCTGGAACCTGTTCCGCGGTGAGAGTCGGGATGCCTTCCGCGCCGCGCTCGGAGTCGACGATGCGACCTGGCTGCGCGGGCGCGGCCTGGCACTGTCGATCGCGCTCGTCGCCCTGCCCTACTACCTGGACACGAACCCGACGATCGTCCGCGAGGCGCGACGAGGCATCGAGGAGATCCTGGCCGACCACGAGCGTCTCGCGACCCGGGGCTCCGGGTGAGGCGTCCCCATCAGGCCGGGCTCGAGAAGCGGATCTCGTAGCCGTCGGGGTCGCGAACGCCGAACTCGAGATTTCCGTAGTCCTCCTCGTCGAGGGGGCCCACGGACAGCCCGGACTCTTCCAGCCGCCTGCGCTCCGCTGCCGCGTCGCCGCAGGTTCGATAGAGGACCACCTCCCGGAACGCGGGGCGCGTTCGGCGGTCCTCGCTCGAGGCGCCGTCGGGCGTGTTGAGCATCAGGACGCCGCCCTCGAAGCGGATGCGTGCCCAGCGGATGCGGCCGGCGTCCTCCCATTGGTTCTCCACCTGCGCGTCGAAGGCGCGCTGGTAGAAGACGATGCTCTCGGCGACGTCTTCCACGTTCAGGAGCGGAATCAGGCTGTCCATCGCTTCTCCTCTCATCGAAAGGCCCTCTCCCGTACACTAGGTCGATGTCGCTGCGCGCGACAGCTGTCGAGGTCCCTGGACCATGCCCGAGCTTCCGACCGGCTACGAGATCGGCCCCGCACGGCCCGACGAGCTCGCCCGGCTCGCGGACATCGAGGTCGAGGCGGGCCGGCTCTTCCCGGACGAGGACATCGCGCCCGCGCTGCGCATGGAGGGGCTGCCGCTCTCCTTCTTCGAAGACGCGGCCGCCGCGGGGCGGCTCTTCGTCGTGCGCTGGCTCGCCGACCCCGCCCCGGTCGGCTTCGCGGTCGTCTCGCTGGTGGACGGCTCTGCGCACCTGTACGAGATCGACGTCCACCCCGCTCACGGCCGGCGCGGTCTGGGGCGCGCGCTGCTGCTCCACGTGGTGGAGTGGGCGCGTGCGTCCGGGTTCCCGTCACTCAGCCTGACCACCTTCCGCCATCTTCCGTGGAACGGTCCCTTCTACGCGAGCGTCGGCTTCGTGGAGGTCGCGCCCGCGGCCCAGGGCCCGGGCCTGCGCGAGGAGCTGGCCGAAGAGGCGCGCAACGGACTCGACCCGGACAAGCGCGTGGCGATGCGCCTGGAGCTCTCCTCCTGACGGTCCCTGCCATGCAGCGCGCCGATCGGAAGGACCCGGAGTCGCTCGCGCCGGTGCTCGAATCGGACTGAAGGCATCGCTCTCTCCGCTGGCTCGCGCCAGCTCGCGTTGGTAGGGTTCTCGACCCCGCCTCCCCGCTTCGACTCTCGAGGGCGCAGTGGTCTGGATCGATCTGAAGTCGGGACTCCGCGACCGCCGCGGCCACCTCGTCGAGCTGGAGTGCCTTCGCGGGATGGCGATCTGGCTGGTGGTCCTCTTCCACGCCTACACGATCGCCTTCTGGCAGGGGGACGGCTTCCGGGGCCACGAGGTCCCCTGGCCGCTCTCCTTCGTGACGGCCGGCCGAACGGGGGTGACCCTCTTCTTCGTTCTCAGCGGCTTCCTGCTCTCGCTTCCCTTCCTTCGCGGCGGAGGCCTGGACGGGGTCTCGATCCGACGCTTCTACGCGGCTCGTGCGCTGCGCCTCGTACCCGCCTACTACACCGCGGTCTTCGCGGGCATCCTGTACACGGGCGAGCTCCAGGCGGGGCTGCATGCGCTGCTCTTCCAGTACGTCGCGGCCGAGCTCTTCCCCTTCAGCGTGGTCTGGTGGAGTCTCGTCACCGAGGTCCAGTTCTACCTGCTGCTGCCGATCGGGATCGCGTTGGCCCGCAGCCGGGTGGGCCGGTGGATGCTGGTCGCGATCGGAATCGTCTGGGCGATGGCGTTCTGGCGTTCGGTGGGAATGACGCCGGCCGAGCTCGGCAGCTGGCTCGAGCCGGCGCGCAACTCGATCTTCGGCCGCTTTCCCTCCTTCGCGTTCGGGATCGCCGCGGCGCTGTGGTACGCCCGGGGTCGAAAGGGCTCCGGTGTGCTGGAGAAGCGGCTGCCGGCAACCGTCGTGGGAGCCGTGGCCATCGCGTGTCTGGGGCAGCTCCTCCACTACGCCACACGCGTCGGCGAGAGAAGGGTCTTCGACGACCTGCACCACCTTCCCATGCTCGAGGGGCTGTGCTGGGCCTTCTTCCTGGTGGTCGTGCTGGTGGGCGAGCCATTCGGCAAGCGCCTGCTCGTCAATCCCTTCTTC
The DNA here is from genome assembly GCA_028284295.1 of Myxococcota bacterium. Classification (GTDB taxonomy): domain Bacteria; phylum Myxococcota_A; class UBA9160; order UBA9160; family UBA4427; genus JAJDAN01. The sequence continues at coordinate 5,363 of JANQSB010000226.1, forward strand.
GCCTTCAGTGGGAAGATCTCATACTCTCTGTTCCTGGTGCACCTGCCCGTGGTCTTCTTCGTCGTCCACCCGGTCGCTTCGAGACTGGGCTCGGAGCACGCGATGGGATCACCGGAGCTCTGGGCCCGCTTCCTCGGCTCCATCGCGATCAGTGTGGTGCTCGCCCTGCTGGGCTACCGGGCGATCGAGCTCCCCTTCCTGCGTCTGAAGGAGAAGCTCCCGCCCGCTCGGATCGTCGCCAGTGCGGCGGACGCGGGCTCGGGCAGCACCGCGGCGTGAGCACGGTCGTCGAGAACGCCGCGATCGCGACGCCCGACCCGCGCCGCTGGCAGCTTCCGCTGGTGGCGGTGGTGAGTGCCGTCTGGGAGTCCCTCTTCCTCAACCGCGGCAGCAACACCCGGGACGAGGGCTGGGCGCTCTATGCCGGGATGCAGCTCGACATGGGGCGCTCCCTCTACCAGGACATCTCCTGGGTCTTCCCGCCGGGCCACGCGCTTCCGTCCTGGCTGGGCTACGTGCTCGATCCGGGTGGCTGGGTGATTCCGCGGGTCATCTACGCCCTCTTCACCGTGGCGCTCTGTGTCGCCCTCTACGAGCTGGGCCGCAAGCTCTCGCCTCCCGTCTACGCGATGCTCGGCGCGCTGCTGCTCGCGATCGCGGCTCCCCGCTCGCACCTGATGCAGCTGCTCTACGGCTACCGCTACATGTTCTTCGCGGTGGTCGTGCTGCTCTTCTTCGCGAGACGCCTCGAGCGGGACGACGCGCGCGCGATGTTCTCGGCCGGGCTCTTCGCGGGTGTCAGCCTCTTCTTCCGGGTCACGCCCGCCTTCGCGGTCAGCTGTGGCATCGCGGCGGGCATCCTGGCGAGCTCGCGCGACTACCGGCGCTGGTTCGGTGACGGCTTCCGCTACGCGGCCGGCCTGCTGCTCGTCATCGTCCCGGTGATCGCGTGGTTCGCGGTCGACGTCGGGCTCGCGCGGCTGTGGGGCGAGATCATCCTGCGCCCCGTCGCCATGCTGCAGCCGCTGCCCCTGCCCGAGCTTGCCTGGCCCGAGGACGCGGGCTGGGCCTGGATGGAGACGGTCTGGCATCCGGCCGCCGCACGCTTCTTCCTGCTGCTCTACGGCGTCTACGCACTGGGATTGGCGATCTCCTGGGGTCGCGCGCTGCTGGCGCGTCGCCCCTTCGAGCACGTGCTGCTGCTCGCCATCGTGGTCTGGGGCGGCGTCTTCTTCGTGCGCTCCTTCGGCCGCGCCGACGAGCCCCACATGGACACGACGCTGCCGGCGACCTGTCTGCTGCTCGGCCACGCGACCGGCCTGGCGGTGGAGCGACTTCGGGCCTGGCGGGGCTGGGGACCGCGGGCGGGTGTCCTCGCGTGCGCGACGGGTGTCCTTGCCTGGGCCTTCCTCTCGGGGCTCCATCTCTCCTTCCCGCCCCATACGCCCTGGGCCTTCGGGATGCCGCCCGCCGTCGTCAACGCCATTGGCCTGCTCGACCGTCGCACGGAACGCGGGATCTCGATGCTCGACCTGACGGCCTCGCCGCACTTCCACGTCCTGGCCGATCGGCCCGGTCCCGGGTACGCGGACGTGGTCATGGAGGGGACCTTCTTCGACGACGACGAGGAGGCCGCCTTCCTGGCGCGCGTCCAGGCGAGCCCGCCCGGAGCCGTGCTGTGGCCCGCGCACGACTTCGACCACATGCCCAGTCGGGCCATCCAGGTGGTGGCGCCTCGCCTCGCGGCCTGGGCCGAAGAGAACTACCGACGGGTTCGCAAGAACAAGGTCTTCGTGCTGATGGTCCCCAAGGAGGCGGCGGGGGCGGAGAGTGCGAGATGAGCCAGGGCGCGCTGCCGGGAGCGGTGCGCATCCGCGAGCTCTCACGCAGCGAGCTGGCCGATCTCTGGTCGATCGACCGCAGCGAGCGGATCGATCGGATCGTCCATCACGAGGCCGGGCGACTCGTCGTACGGGACGAGCACTACGACATGAAGGGCTGGCCGGACGGCGAGCCGGAGCACA
>JANQSB010000233.1 GCA_028284295.1 Myxococcota bacterium
GATCTGCCCCGTCGGTGGTCATGGCGGCCTGCTCGCAAGCCGCGACCACGAAACCACCGGCCTCTCGAATACCGGCCAGCGAGGCGACGGCGCGAGACCCCAGCTGGCGCAGGTCGATCCCCGGTGACAGCTGCTCGCTCGGCACCACCTCGCAGACCCCATGCTCCAGCAGCAGGGCCAGCTCGGGGCCCGCGTGGCGAGCGAGCCAGGCGGCCAGCGCCGTCGCATGGACCGTTCCGGGCGCCGGCTCGCGACGGGCGATCAGGGCGATGGATGCGAGCGGGGGACCGGAGCGAAGCAGCTCCACGGAGAGCTCGTCCCGCTCGCCGATCCCGAGGCGAAGCCGCACGGCCTCGAGGACGAAGAGCTCGAGCTCCTGGGCGACGTCGGCGCCCGGAAAGAGCGCGAAGGGTCGGTTCTCGCCCAGGCGTCGCAGCAGGTGGTCGCGGTCGTCGATCGCGGGCTCGCCGCCGCACAGGCGCGCGACCCGGCGCGGCCAGCTCGCGACCTGGCTCCGCGCCGGCGGCAGCAGCTCGCCCGCACGGATCTGTCCGAAGGCGGCCCGGTGCAGGATCGAAACGACCCCCGCCAGCTCCTGGGGGGTCAGATCCCGGTAGGCGTAGCGGTGGCGGTTGCGGTGGCGATACGAGAGCGAGTGATCGATGCGGACCGGCATCTCGCCCTCCCGGACGTGGAAGAGGGCCTCGACGGCCGCGTAGAAGTCGAGCTGACTCTCGAGATCGATCGGGCCCACCTCTTCCCGCGCCAGCTCGAGACGTCGCGCATGGTCGAACGCCATGCCACGCTGGCGCTGCTCCTCCACCCGGAAGTAGCTCGGGTCGATCAACGACTTGAGCATGAGCATCAGACCCATGCGTCCGAAGCCGGGCAGGTACTCGCGCTTCTCGCTGGCGAGCAGCGAGTCGAGCGCCGGCTCCCGGACCGACACGCGCTCGCGGAAGTCGCGAAGGGCGTCCTGCGCGGCGGCGATCGCGGGCGCGGGATCGGCCAGCTGCCCATGCAACCTGCGAAGGACGGTCCGCAGGTCTCCGCCGAGCGTCGCCATGCCGAATCGTCGCTCGACGACCTGCCGGTTGTGCACCGATCGCGCGCGCTCGGACTCCGGATCGATCAAGACCTGGGCGACGCGATCGAGCATCGCCTGGGGAAAGCGGTTGTCCTCGAACACGTAGAGCTGGAGCCGTTCCTCGCGCACCAGGTTCTCGCCGACCACCTCGGCGAAGGCCTGCTCGGGCTCGTAGCGACGACTGACCAGGGGCGTGCCACAGGCTGCCGCCTCGATGATCGGGAGTCCCCGGCCCTCGGTCTCGCTGGGCAGCACCACGAGGGAGGCGAGGTTGTAGAGCTCCGGCATGCCCAGCGGATGCTCGCGGCCCCCCCGCAGCTCCGGGTCGTCGAACGCGCTGAACAGGAAGGCGAGATGGACGCGATCGCGATCTCCGGCATCGAGCGCGGAGAGCAGCTCCTCGAAGCCGCGCACCAGTCGCTCCAGGGTCGCATCCTGGCCGGCCGCGACGGGCCCGCTGACGAGCAGGACCAGTCGCTTGTCGCGATCGGCCCGGAACTCGGCCGCGAAGGCATCGTTGCGGAAGAGTCGTCGGATCAGGCGGAAGCTCAGCTCGATACGCTTGCGGGCCAGGATGCGGGTGGGTTGGAGGAGGATCCAGTCGTCGCTTCGCAGCTCCACCTGACGCTGGGCCTTGTGGCCCAGCAGGATCGGGCGGCGACGCTCGGCGTCGAGCAGGCCCCTGGCCAGGGCCTCCCCGGGCGTGCGCACCCGCGGTCGCCCCGGCGACCCGCGCAGGATCTCGCAGAGCTGCTCGAGCGCATCGCGGGTCCGGCCCCGACCGAGCGGAGCGAACGCCTCGGTGTCGATCGCGGTGCCGACCGTCCGCAGGCTGCCCGGACTGAGGCCGTAGACACTGCGCAGGGTCTCGACCTGGGCCGTGTTGATGCACACGTGGATCCAGCTTCGCGCTTCCCAGGGAAAGAGGAGATCGAGCAGCGAGAAGAGCTCTCCCAGGTGCGCGTTCTGGAAGAAGTGGTCCCTCGGCCCCTTGGGCAGGTTCCGCACCTCGCGCTCGAAGCGGGACGCACCGCCTTCCCAGTAGAAATCGTGGCAGTTGTCGATGACGGGAAGGCGCAGGTACTCCGAGACGAGCGCCACGGCGAGCGCGAGCGCGACGTTCCCCGGGTTCGAGCTGACGTTGACGACGAAGAGGAGCCGGATGTCGCCCTCCTCGACGATCCGGCCGAGGGCCTCGCAGAGCGAGAGCGTGTCCTGCCAGAAGCGACCCACGAGCTCGTTGTAGACCGGTCCACCCCGCTCGAGGCGCCGGTGGAAGAAGTCGCGGTAGTGGGGCCACGCGTCGAAGCCCTGCATCTCGGGCACGCAGTGCCACTCGGCTGCAGGGTCGACGATGTGACGTGCGGCATCGCTGAAGCGCCCGGCGATGTAGTGGACCTTCGGCTCGGGGAGCGTGTCTTCCAGCGCGCGCGCGTACTTGGCGATCTCCATCGACACCCCGTCGACGCCGATGTCGAAGGTGAGGAAGGCGACACCGTTGGCGAGCTCGCGGGCGAAGTCTCCGAACTCGCCGGGCGCGACGTGGGAGGGCACGTCGCGCTCCTCTCGCAGCCGGTCGAGGAAGAGGCTGAGATCGAACCAGGTCTCGACCGTCTCGGCGCGAAGCGCCTCGAGCATGTCGTCGGTTCGGGGTGCCGCTCCCATGGTCTAGAACGCGAACAGCTCGGCCAGCTTGCGCTCGAGGACCTCGTAGGAGAAGTGATCGCGCCCGATCCCGAAGTTGTGTTCGGCGATCTCGCGCTGTAGCGCGGGGTCGTGGAGGATCTCGTCGATCTGCGCGACGGCCTCGTCGGTGAGGACGTTGTCCTCGAGCTGCACGGTGCGGAAGCCCAGACTGCCGATGTCCGGCCAGTAGACGGGCTGGTAGTTGTTCACGAAGACGGGGCGCCGCGCGAGCACCGCCTCCACGAAGGCGTTTCCGAACCCCTCGTAGCTGCTGAAATAGGTGCAGGCCGTCGCGTTCGCGTAGGCGTCCGAGAGAGAGTAGATCTTGCGTCCTTCCGGTGTCTGCGCACGATGGCTCAGGATCCGGCGGTAGGCGAAGTGGACCCGGCCGCGGAGGCCGTTCTCGGAGACCCGCTCGACCAGCTGCTTGAAGTAGCCCTTGCGTTCGTCGTCGGCGGCGCTGCCGGTCACGACGAGCTTGACCCGCTTGTCCTCGAGCCGGGCCACGAGGTCGATCGCGGTCTCGATGCCCTTGCGGGCCACGATCCGGGTGACCTGGAAGAGTGGGATGTCGTTCGCTTCGAGACCGAGCTCGGTGACCAGGTCCCCGTTGTACTCGTCGCCCACCGCGAAGGGTTCTTCGAAGTCCATCACGTTGGGGACGACCACGGCCTCGATGCCGTAGCGGCTTCGGAGCTCGTCCCTTGCCGGCGAGTTGATCACCGCGTGATGGACCTGATCCGAGGGGCGCAGCGGAAAGCTGTCCTCCACCATCGAGCGGATCTCTTGAAAGGGGGACGCGTAGCGGTCCCCGCGCTCCCAGGCGAAGTCGTGGTCGTGGCTGACCACCGGGATGCCCATGTGCTCGACGGCCTTCTTGATGCCGAGCCCCATGGACAGGTGGCAGGGCAACGCGGACGCGTTCTCCGACAGGATCACGTCGATCCGGTTGCGCAGCACCCAGGCGAAGATCTCGGTGGCCACCCGATGGGCGTGGTCGTGGATCAGGAGGAGGAGCTCCTCCGGGTCGTCGGGCGGGAAGAAGAAGGCGCGGTTCTGCTCCCACTCGCACTCGGGCGAGAAGAAGGAGAGCAGCGGCAGCCAGGTCCGCCGCTCCGGCGGCACGACCGTGCCCTTGAAGGTGCCCGAGAGGACGAAGACCTCGTGGCCCATGCGCTCGAGCACGTGGATCCACTTCTCGGTCTCGAGGCCCACGCCATCCACGTCGCCGATGCGGCCGATCACGATTCCGATGTTCATCCGGGGTTTCCTCGGGGCCGGTGCCTGGCGATCGGGCGCGACGATAACCGAGCCAATCCCGTGACGTCATGAGATTCCGCGGCCGGGCCCGGGGCGGGCGCCCGGCTCGCCAACGATGCCACTAGCCGTCGCCGTCCAGGGTCTCCACGAGACCCTCGTCCCAGGGCGGCCGCTCGCCGCAGCCCCGTGCCAGGTGCTCGAGCAGCAGTCGGACCTTGGTGGTCAGCAGCTTGCGGTGCGGCGTCACCGCCCAGATGGTGGTGTCCGCCTCGATCCGACCGTTCAGGACCGCTTCGAGCCTGCCGCTGCGCAGCTCGCTGCCCACCAGGAAGGTGGGCAGCAGGGCGATCCCGAGCCCCGCGAGAAGCAGGCTTCGGATCATCTCGCCGTTGTTGCAACGGTGCCGGGGCTCCAGGGTGATCCGCTGCGGCGCGCCGTCCTCGGCATCGAAGCTCCAGCCGTCCGCTCGCTCGTACGCGTACCCGACGATGGCGTGGTCGCGCAGCTCGCCGGGGCTCGTCGGCCGACCCCGGGCATCGAGGTACGCGGGCGCCGCACACAGGACCCGTCGGCAGGGACCCAGGCGGCGGGCCACCAGGGTCGAGTCCGGCAGGTCCCCGATGCGGACGACGACATCGAAGCCCTCGTCGACCAGGTCCACGAAGCGGTCCGCGAGCTGGATCTCGAGCCGGATCCCGGGATGCGCGGACGCGAAGTCGGCCAGGCTCTCGGAGAGCCCGGCCCGGCCGAAGTCCATCGGAGCACCGACCCGCAGGACGCCGCGGGGCTCCTCCTGCAGCTCGCCGACCGCCAGCTCGGCAGCCTCGAGGTCGTCCAGCACGCCTCGCAAGCGATCCCGGAAGGCGGCCCCGACCTCGGTGAGCGAGACCCGGCGTGTGGTCCGGTTCAGCAGGCGGCTGCCCAGCCGTTCCTCCAGGGCCCGCACCTGCTTGCTCACGCTCGAGGTCGTCCGACCGAGGGAGCGGGCCGCGGCCGTGAACCCGCCGGTCTCGGCGACGGCCGCGAAGGCCTCCAGCTCTCCGAGTCTGTCCATCGGGTTCCTGACTATGTCCGATTCGGAAAATATGTTTGCCGATCTGACCCGATTATCAACTCGAAGGATGCGCGGCACTCTCTGGTTCGAGGTCGCGCAGGGAGGCGGGCCTCGAGACCAGGAGGACGCGTCATGGGACGGCTGATCGAGGGAGTCTGGAGCGACGAGTGGTACGACACCAGGTCCACGGGCGGGCACTTCGTCCGCAAGGAGAGCTCGTTCCGGGACTTCGTGCGCGCGGACGGCTCGACCCGTTTCGCCCCCGAGGCGGGCCGCTATCACCTGTACGTGTCGCTCGCGTGCCCCTGGGCCCATCGCACACTCATCTTCCGCGCCCTCAAGGGCCTGGAAGAGGTGATCTCCCTGTCGGCCGTGGACCCCTACATGGGCTCCAACGGCTGGGAGTTCGGCAGCAGCCCGGGCTGCATCGCGGACCCGATCCACCAGGCGAAGTTCCTGCACGAGATCTACACGAAGGCCGATCCCACCTACACGGGACGCGTCACGGTGCCGGTGCTGTGGGACCGCGAGCACGGGACGATCGTGAGCAACGAGTCCTCCGAGATCATCCGCATGCTGAACTCGGAGTTCGACGCCTTCGGAGACGCGTCCCTCGACCTGTACCCGGAGGAGCTCCGCGGCGAGATCGACGTCGTGAACGAGTTCGTCTACCCGAACGTGAACAACGGCGTCTACCGCTGCGGATTCGCGACCAGCCAGGAGGCCTACGAGGAGGCCTTCGCGAAGCTCTTCTCGGCACTCGACGAACTCGACGCGCGCCTGGGCCGCCAGCGCTACCTGCTGGGCGATCGCATCACCGAGGCGGACTGGAGGCTCTTCACGACCCTGGTCCGATTCGACGCGGTGTACGTCGGGCACTTCAAGTGCAACCGCCAGCGCATCGCCGACTACGACCACCTGTCGGGCTATCTGCGCGAGCTCTACCAGATGCCGCGCATCGCGGCGACGGTCGACTTCGACCACATCAAGCGCCACTACTACGAGAGCCACGGGACCATCAACCCGACGGGAGTGGTCCCCGTCGGCCCGCAGCTCGATCTCGACCGGCCCCATGGCCGGGATTCGATCGGAGGATCCGCATGAGCATCCAGGACCGGGTACAGGCCGTCATCGACGGCATCCTGAAGGGGGAGATCCTCGAGACCTTCGACCGCTTCTACGCGGACGACGTGGTCATGAGCGAGAACGGCGCCGAGGAACGGGTCGGCAAGGCGGCGAACCGGGCGTACGAGGAGGCATTCGTGAACGGCGTGACCTTCCACGGCGCGGAGGTGGGAGAGGTGCTCGTCGATGGCGATCGTGCCGCCGTCGAGTGGACCTTCGACCTGACCCCCGACGGCGGCGAGAGGACGAAGCAGCGCCAGGTCGCGGTGCAGGTGTGGAAGGACGGCCAGATCGCGCGAGAGACCTTCTACCACGGCTGATTCGGCCGCACCGGAGAGACGCCCATGAAGCGAGTCCGCATCGCCACCTTCAGTGAGCTCGACCCGGCGTCGCCCGCGTCGGCGCTGGTCGCCGACGTCGACCTCGTGATCGTACGCTGGCCGGACGCCGACGAGGTATCGGTGCTCTACGGACGCTGTCTGCACCGCGGAGCCCTGCTGGCCGACGGCGAGATCCGGGGCGAGAACCTCATCTGTGGCGTCCACGACTGGGACTACCGCTTCCGAACGGGCGTCAGCGCCTACTCGAACGAGGAGCGGCTCGAGCGCTTCACGCACTGGATCGAGGACGATGGCGTCTTCGTCGACGAGGACGAGATCCGGGAGTGGGAGCGCTGTCACCCCCAGCCGTACGAACGCGAGGCCTACCAGGGAGCCTATGCGGACCCGCACGGGACGCCGGACGAGCCCTTCAACCACTGGATCCGGGAGATGGCGGAGCACGGGCTCGAGCGAGCCGGGCACCATGGCCGCGTCGACGCCATGGGCGTCCGTCGCGCGGAGCTGCCTTCGTGGGACGACATCCAGCTCCTCACCGCCCAGCTCCACCGCGTGCCCCTGCTCGACGACGCGGCGGTCGGCAGCGAGCTCGTGATCGGGCCCGACACCCGGCGACCCCTGCGCCTCGAGACGCCCCTCTTCGTGTCGGACATGAGCTTCGGAGCCCTCTCTCTCGAGGCGAAGGTGGCGCTCGCGAGGGGCGCCGAGGAGGCCGGCACCGGTATCTGCTCGGGCGAGGGCGGCATGCTGCCCGAGGAGCAGCGGGAGAACAGCCGCTACCTCTACGAGCTCGCCTCGGCGCGCTTCGGCTTCTCGATGGAGAAGCTCGACGTCGTGCAGGCCTTCCACTTCAAGTGCGGCCAGGGCGCCAAGACCGGCACCGGGGGGCATCTCCCCGGCCACAAGGTGAAGGGACGAATCGCCGAGGTGCGTGAGATTCCGGAAGGCCAGTCGGCCATCTCGCCGGCGCGCTTCCCCGACCTCGAGTCGGTCACGGACTTCCGTCGCCTCGGCGACCAGGTACGGGAGGCGACCGGAGGGATCCCCATCGGCTTCAAGCTGTCCGCGCAGCACGTCGAGCGCGACGTGGAGGCGGCCGTCGAGGCGGGTGCGGACTACATCATCCTGGACGGGCGCGGCGGGGGGACCGGTGCCGCGCCGCTGATCTTCCGCAACAACATCAGCGTGCCCACGATCCCGGCGATCGCGCGCGCCCGGCGAACCCTCGACCGGCTCGGGCGAAGCGAGGTGACCCTGATCGCGACCGGCGGCCTGCGGGTCCCGTCCGAGTTCGTGAAGGCGATGGCGCTGGGAGCCGACGGGATCGCCCTCTCGAACTCCGCCATCCAGGCGATCGGCTGCCTGGGCATGCGGGCCTGCCACACGAACAACTGCCCCGTCGGCATCGCGACCCAGAAGGAGCACCTCCGCGCGCGCCTCGACGTCGCCCTCGCCGCCAAGCGGCTGGCCCGATTCTTCGGCTCGGCCACGGAGCTCATGCGGGTCATGGCGCGCGCCTGTGGACACACGCACCTCGACCAGCTCTCCATCGACGACCTGACGACCTGGAAGCGCGACATGCACCACCTGTCCGGCGTTCCGTACGCGGGCCTGACCCCCTGAACGAGCGCCGTGAACGAGGCGGCCGGTAGCCTCGCGGCTGCGCGGTCGAGCGCGAGACGAGGCCGAAGTCCGCATCGATCGGCCGAATCCGGCACACCCGGAAGCCGTTCCCGCTCGGGTGCGACTCCGCGGGTGCGGCCGGCTGGCTATGGTCGAGGCGGCAGACCCCTCACGTGCACGACTTCACAACCTACGACGAATGGAAGGGCTGGGCGCTCGCGGAAGACGAGCGAAGCGGCGCCGATCGCTGGAAGGCGTCCGATCGCAGCTCGCTCTACGACTACCAGGTCATTCGCCGGCGCTACGAGGAGCTGATCGAGGTTCGCGCCTCCGGCGATCCCCACCGCCTCCTCTACTACCTGAACGAGGGGCTGCACGGAAACATGGGCGGGATGGGCTCGCCCGCCCTCTACACCCGGGCGCAGTTCGGCACCAAGCAGCTCATCACCTCCTACATCGACGAGCTGGCGGCCGCGCTCCACGACCTCGAGGACTTCGACGAAGCCCGGATCGACCGCAAGCAGAAGCTCGAGTGCTTCCGCCGGGCGAACGACTGCTTCGGACGGTCGGCCCTGATGCTGAGCGGCGCCGGCTCGCTCGGCGCCTTCCATCTCGGCGTCGCCAGGGCCCTCGCCCTGCAGGACCTCGTGCCCAGCGTCGTCTCGGGCTCGAGCGCCGGCTCCATCGTCGCCGCCATGCTCGGCACCCTGGACCGGGCGTCGCTGCTCGAGAAGCTCTCGCCGGCGGGCGTGCGCGACACCTTCGACGTCCTGCGTGGCGAGCCGGTGGCCGAGAAGCGGGCGCCGCTGCGCCTGCCGGGGCTCCGGGCGATGATCGAGCAGGCCGTCCCCGACCTGACCTTCGGCGAGGCCTTCGAACGCACCGGACGACACGTGAACGTCTCCGTCGCCCCGGCGAAGCTCCACCAGCGCTCGCGCCTGCTGAACGCCTCGACCTCTCCCAACGCATACATCCGGGAGGCGGTCCTCGCCTCTTGCGCCATCCCGGGCATGTTTCCGCCGGTCACCCTGGCGGCGAAGGACGCGGCGGGAAGGCGGCGCCCCTACGTGCCGTCGCGCCAGTGGGTCGACGGCTCGATCACCGACGACCTGCCGGCGCGGCGCCTCGCTCGCCTGTACGGCGTGAACCACTTCATCAGCAGTCAGGCGAACCCCTTCTCGCTGTGGAGTGTGCGCGACCCCCACGATTCGGAGGGCCTGCTCTCGCGATTGACGGAGATCGGTGTGTCGGCGACGCGCGAGTGGCTGCGGGCCGTCTACCCCTTCGCCATGCAGGCCGTGCGCGACCTCCATCCCGTCAACACCTACACGCGCCTCCTCTTCAGCGTCATGACCCAGGACTACTCCTCGGACACGAACATCGTGCCCAGCCAGCGCATCTTCTCGCCGGCCATGCTGCTGTCGGCCCTCTCGAGAGAGGAGGCCCAGTCCCTGGTCCACGAGGGCGAGCGCGCCACCTGGCCCAAGCTCGAGCTGATCCGCAACTGCACCAAGGTGAGCCGAACCATCCACGACGCCCTGCTTCGGCTGGCCGAGGGACCGGCGCGTACCAGGGAACGCCGTTCGAGAACCGATGCGTCCGGCTCTGACGCGTCGCATGCGACCCCTGACACGAAGGAGCACACGCGGGTGTAGCCCCTCCCGACAGGCTGCCCGAGCGAGCCGGACCTTTCTGGGCGCTCGCCTCCGGTGGCTACCGGCGACCGGATCCCTGCTCCATCATCTGACAGGACGGGACCGGATCCCGCCGGGAAGGCGAGCCGTGCTCGCCCGGGAGGTCGCATGAGGAAGCCGTGTTCGTCCACGTCCGCTGCGTTGCTGATCCTGGGTCTGCTGCTGTACACGGGCGCCGCCCGCCCGGCCCTTGCCCAGGCCGTCTACGTCTACCAAGGCGACACCTTCGAGGCCCAGAACATCACGGACGAGACGCCGCCCGAAGGAAGCTACGACACCAGCATGCGGGTGAGTGGCTCGGTCACCTTCGAGAGCCCCCTGGCCCCGAACCAGCTCTTCGGAGACGTGACGAGCGAGGTGATCGCTTTCGTGCTGGAGGACGGCCGGCGCAGCATACGGGACAGCGACCCGACCACCACGGACTTCAGCTTCTTCGTCCAGACCGACGCCGCGGGCGCGATCACCAACTGGGCGGCCTTCGCCCAGGCAGAGGAAGACCTCGGTGGCGACGAGCAGCAGACCTTCGAGATCGTGACGCGGACCGGCGGGTCGGCCCTGGACCGGGGCATCACCTTCGTCGACGACGTCAGCGGCATGTCTCCCGTCCGCCTGGGCACCGACATCGCCTTCACGGGCAGACCGACCAGCTGGACGCTGGTGGACGAGAGCTACATCCTCGTCGTGGCCGAGCGGATCGACGACGTCTTCTCGCCCGGCTCCGGCTTCCAGCTCTCGGTCGAGGTCGTGCTCGCGGATGCCACTGCCAGCGACCTGACCGCGGTCAGCGCGGCCTTCGGCAGCAGCGTGCTCGACCTCGAGGAGGACGAGGTCGGGCGCTGGCAGGAAGACCAGAACTACGCGGACTTCGCGGCACTGGAGTCGGACGTCTCGGGAACCTGGACGGTCACGCTCACCGGAGGCGCCCTCGCCAGCACGAGCAGCTTCGACTTCGACACGACGAGTCTCTCGGACGCCGATTTCTTCCCGACCCCCACCAACCTCAGTCCGGCGAACGGCGCGACCGGCGTCGCCGCCGACGTCGTGCCTTCCTGGCAGGACCCGACCGGCGGCAGCGCACGCGCACCGGATGCCATCGTCGTCGAACTGGAAGGCAGCGGCGGGGGCCAGAACGCGTCCAACCTGGTGGACCCGTTGGACCCCGACTTCATCGCGCTGGACGCCACTTCGTGGGATCCGCCGGTCGACCTCGAGGACGGGCTGACGGAGTTCGACGTCTTCTACGCGTCGGTGGACGACGCCTTCGTCTCCGCGATCGACGTCGTGCCCGCCGGCACCGTCGTCTGGCGACCGCCGGACTTCTTCCCCAGCTATCCCCCGGGCGTTCCCTTCCTGGCGCTCGGCTCCGAGACCATCGTGCAGTTCACCGTCCCGGAGCCGACGGCGGCCCTGTTGGGAGTGGCGACGTTCGCGACGCTGGCCCTCGTCAAGCGTCGCCGGCGGTGTCGGCGGCCGGACCGGCCGTCTTCTACGTAGTCGCTTCTACGTAGTCGCTCGGCGAGCGCCTGCCTGTAGCGGCATCGACTCCCCCGGCCTGCCCGACAGGTCCGGGGACCGGCGCTCTGCCTCGTCAAGGCATCGCGCGATCCCCGCGTCGACGATCGCCCGGACCTCGAAGTCCATCAGCTGCGACCAGTTCCGGCACTCGGCGTCGAGCCTCTGCCGGAGCGCCGGTCGGGCTCGATCCCGGCAGCTGCGCTCGACGTCCGACTGCGCCTCGCGCTCGTCCGCGTCGATCAGCACCTGCTGACGCTCGGCCGGCGAGAGCTCGAGCCAGGCGCGACAGAAGCGCCGCTCCCGGGACGAGGTCGCGGGCGGCGGGAGCACGAGCGCGACGAGGAAGGGGGCGAGGACCAACAGCCCGAAGAGAGACCTGCGAGACACAGCCGCAGTCTAGGACGAACCCACCGCTCGACGCACCACGCGGGTCAGTGGCATGCGTCCCTCGACGGAACGGCTCCGAGGTCGCTCGATGTCGCGAGCCACGGCCCGCCCGAGCTCAGCTCTCGATCGCGCGGAAGCTGCGCTCCCCGTCGCGTCGGTCCGGCTGGACCTCGAAGTAGATGCGACCCAGCTCGCGCCCGTCGTCCGTCTCCACGCGCATCTGCCAGCGCCCGAAGTCGTAGTTCTCCTTGTAGGTGTAGCCCCGGAACCCCTCGCGACGGCCCCCACTGATCTCGATGGGGATGAGGTCGCTCGTCGTCCACTCGCCCGCGGCCGTCTCGTGAAGCCAGCGGACGAAGATCCGATCGGCGAAGTTCGTCGGCGAGAAGACGCGCGCATAGCCGTAGAGACGGTCGTCCTCTCGCGCCCTGAAGTCCTGGTCCCCGTTGTGCCAGAAGCGCCAGAACGGGTTCTCGTGATAGAGATGGAAGGAGTCTCCCCGCCGCTCGACGTCGTGGAAGATGCCCATGTACTCGATCGACAGCGGGACCGGGGGAAGGGCGCCGAGGTAGTAGAGGCCGGAGAAGAGGATCTGGACCCCGAGCGCGGGCGCCAGGAGGTGTCGGGCCGTGCGCAACGAGAGATGCAGGTTGCTCGTGATCGCCTTCAGGAACACACAGATGGTCAGCAGGCTGAGGCACATCGAGATCGAGAACGACGACACGTCGATCGATCGCCAGAAGATCGGTACCAGATAGGTGAAGAAGGAGGCCGTACACAGGCTGAAGAGCAGGAACTTGACGGGCATCCCCTGCCTTCGGAAGACCGAGTGCTCGTTGAGGACGAGCAGGCCTGCCAGCAGGAGCAGGAAGACGGCGGAGTTGACCAGCGACGAGCTCTTGAAATAGAAGATCGTGTACGCGCTGAGCAGCCCGCCGAAGAGGAAGTGCATCAACGACTCGTAGTAGCCCTTGTGCCGCTCGAACCAGTCGGGAAAGGGCAGCCCCCGGACGTTGAAGCGCGCCTCGAAGGTGAGCAGGCTGCCGATCATCAGCAGGAACACGCCCTGCTGCAGGAGCGAGACCCAGTGGTCGATGCGGCTCAGGGTGGCGACGTCGAACGCGAAGCCGCCGGCAAAGAAGGTCGGGGGAAACCAGGGCTCGTAGGCGGCGTGAAAGCGCTCGAGCTTCCAGCGGATCAGCTGCCCCAGGCTGGACCTGGCGGCCAGCTTGCCCATCATCGTCGCGATCGAGTGGAGGATTTCGACCATGACCCGATCGGAGCAGCGGCTCCGCGCTGTGAACCGGGCGGCTCTCGAAGGACTCGTCGTCGAACGGCGTCCGTGGGACCGCCGTCCCGGCCCGACCGGGCCGGTGCGAAGTCATCGGTCGTGCGCGCGGCTCCGGTCGGTGACTCGGGTCACATCCCCGGCATGGCTCGTCTTCCGGTAGCGCCCCGCAGCACACGATCCGTGCGATCATGGCATCCCCGGGAGATGCGGATGACCTGGCTCGCCTCGCTGCTCGTGCTGTTGCTCGTGCCATCGGCCTGGACGGGCGCCGCCCGTGCCTGCTCGCCCAGCGACTTCGACGAGCAGGACTTCGCGGACGGAGCGGTCTCGAGCCGGGAGTTGGCGCCGGGGCTCTCACCGGCGGGTGCCGCAGCGCAGGCGGGAGCCTGGCAGCCTGCGGCTCCCATGCTCCTGGCACGCCAGGAGGTCGCGGTCGCCGAGCTCGACGGCAGGATCTACGTACTCGGCGGCATCGACGGCACGCCGTCGTTCCTCGCTTCGGTCGAGATCTACGATCCGGCCACGGACAGCTGGAGCAGCGGTCCGGCGCTGCCCGTCCCCCTCCACCACACCACCGCCAGCGTGGTCGACGGCAAGCTCTACGCGATCGGCGGCTGGTCGGACTTCTTCGCCACGCCCCTCGACGTCGTCTTCGAGCTCGACCCGCAGCAGGGCAGCTGGGTGACACGAAGCTCCATGCCCACCGCCCGCGGCTCACCCGCGGCCGCGGTGCTGGACGGCAAGATCTACGTCGCAGGCGGCTGGCCGAGCGCGCGCGCAAGGGACTTCGCGGTCTACGATCCGGCGACCGACGAGTGGCAGACCCTGGCCGACCTGCCGAGCGGGCGGAACCACCTGGGACTCGCGGCCGCGGGCGGCACGATCTTCGCGGTCGGAGGGCGCACGGCCCTCCAGGCGGGTGTCGGCAACGTCGCCGACGTCGACGCCTACGACCCGGGGACCGACACCTGGTCCGCTGTGGCCCCGCTCGCCCGGGCGCGCAGCGGTCTCGCGAGCGTGGGCTCGGCATCGCGGGTGTTCGCCCTCGGCGGCGAGGGAAGCGCCGCCAACCCGGACGGAACCTTCGAGGACGTCGAGGCCTTCGACCTCGCCACGGGCAGCTGGACGCCCCTGCCCGACATGGCGCTTCCCCGGCATGGGATCGGCGCTGCCATCGTCGGCGGAAGACTCCACGTGCCCGGTGGCGGCCCGATCCAGAACTTCAGCGTGACGGCCACCCACGACTTCCTCGACCTGAGCGCTCTCCTCTTCCCGAAGCTCCCCGCCCTGTCCCTGCCGGCCGTGCTGGCGCTCGCGGCCTCGCTGGGGCTCGCCGCGAGGCGGCTCCGCCACGTTGCATCTGCGTCGCGGGATACCCAAAGGTCGCGACACTGACCTCCCCGGGCCGGCATCCAGCGGTCACGGTGGCGGGTGTTCATCCCGAGCAGCAGAGAAGGGTCTGGGTCAGCGGGCGACTTGGTACAGCTCGACTCCCATCGCTCGGATGGCCGGCGCGCGATCAGTTTCGTAGGGCCCGATGAGTGCCAACGAATAGGTCCAGAACGGACCGACGACGTACTCGATCCGTTGCGAGTCGATCGCCGTGATATCCGCGTTCTGCGCTCCACGCCCGAACGAGCCAGACCGGATGCCGAAGTCGAGTCGACCGCTCTTGGAGATCTCCAGCCAACTCTCTCCCGCAGCCCACCTGCCGACCACCCCGAGCCTCTCGGGCGGAATATCGATAGGCGGGTCCGTACATCCGATCGGAGACAAGAGGAGAGCCAACACCGCGGCTACCCAGGCCGTGCGATGTGCCTTGGAGATTTCGAGGAAGTCGGCGGGGGGGAACATGCTGATCTGGACCAGGTCGTCAGCCCGTCAGGTGAGACAGGTCCCGTCCACTCCCTACGCAAAAGAGGTTGTAGTCGCTGAAGTTGGAAGGCCAAGGCTCTCCGAAGGTGTACCCTTCGAGACCATAGGGTTTCCCATCGCGAACGAAGAGCACGAACCCGACACCACTCTCTAGACGTGGTGACTCGGCGCCGACGTCTCCCAGCCAGGCACCAGGAGCGAGGCCCCCGGCCCGAGGTGCGTCGGCTGGCACCTCGAGGTCCGTGAAGAACCCCTTGCCAGTCATGGTTCGATCGGATACCTGGCACCTGCTCAGTCGCTCTCGGAGCACACCCAGTATCGGATGGTCTCCGTCCAAGAGCATTTGGAGCACACCACGTTCGAGTTCATCCAGCTCCAAGAGGCACCTCTCTATCTCCGGGTCCGGTCAGTGCCTCTCGCAGCAACTGCAACTCGTCGGCTTGGCCCTCGAACGCCAGCACAGACCCATCGCCGATTCCAATGCCAACGAGCAGAGGCTCTCGATTCAGAAGAAGCAGCAAGTACACAACGTCGAGGCTCTGTCTCCCTAGACACTCACGCAGGGCTGCGGCGGCAATGGGTGTCAAGGCAAGCAGTGCGTTCGGCCTTGATGAGTGGGGTGTAGTCAACGGGAGAGCACGTGGAGCGGCCCGACTCCTTTGCGACGATCCGCTCCACTACATCATGCCTTGAGATCGAACGGCCGCCAGAGTCGAACTGGGTCTCCTCGATAGGATCCGCCTGGTGGTCGAGTTGCAGGCGAACGGTGGACTGCGAACTTGGTGACAGCAAGTTCTTCCTATCGGTAGCCACTGAGCTGCGACGTGCTTGACGACGAGCGGGCCCGCACAAAGAAAACGCCCACCGGCTGAGTGCTGGTGAGCGTTCGACTTCCTGGCGCGCCCGGCACGACTCGAACGTGCGACCCCCAGCTCCGCAAGCTGGTGCTCTATCCAACTGAGCTACGGGCGCGAATGGATGGATGGCTCGTGGGCGCCGGACTGTAGCAGGCGGACCCGGCCGCGCGACGTTGGGCCTCGGGCGGCCTCGCATCGACGGCGCGGAAAGCGCTGGGAAATCGGCCGAGTTCCGGTCGAGCGACCGGGAACGGAGCCGGCGCCCCGGGCCCCGTCCTCAGAAGCGCAGGGGCAGGGACTCGAAGCCGCGGAGGACGAAGCCCGGTCGGCGCTTGGGCTCGCCCGCGAGGGCCAGGGCGGGGAAGCGGCTTGCCAGGGCGGCGATGGCGACCTGGCCCTCGAGCCGGGCCAGCGGAGCGCCCAGGCAGAAGTGCACGCCGTGGCCGAACGAGAGGTGGTGGTTGTCGGTCCGGCTGATGTCCAGGCGTTCGGGATCGGCGAAGCGTTCGGGGTCGCGGTTGGCGGCGCCGATGAGGGTGTTCACCTCGATGCCGGGCGGGATCACCTGCCCGCCGATCTCGACCTCTTGCAGGGGGATGCGCGAGGTCACCTGCACCGGGCTGTCGAAGCGGAGCAGCTCTTCGACCGCTGGCGCGATGAGGAAGGGGTGGGCGCGGAGCTTCTCGAGCTCGGCGGGATGCTCGATCAGCGCCTTCACGCCGTTGCCGATCAGGTTCGTCGTCGTCTCGTGGCCCGCTCCCAGGATGAGGAGACAGGTGGCGATCACCTCGATGTCCGTCAGGCGATCGTCGGACTCCTGGGCGGCCACCAGCGCGCTGATGAGATCCTCGCGCGGCTCCTGCTTCCGCTCCGCGATGATGCGCGCGATGTAGCCCGCGAACTCGCCCAGGCTCTGCATGCCTTCGTCCTGGTTCTCTTCGCGCAAGGAGCCGTCCAGCAGGGTGGCGGCCCGGTCCGACCAGACCTTGAGCTGCTCGTGGTCCTCGGGCGGGACGCCCAGCAGCTCGGCGATGACCCGCACCGGCAGGGGCGCGGCCAGGTCGTGGATCAGGTCCATGCCGCCGTCGTGCTCGCGTGCCGCCAGCAGCTCGTCGACGATCTGCTCGATGCGCGGACGCAGCGCCTCGACCCGACGCGGCGTGAAGGCCTTGTTGACCAGGGTGCGGATGCGGGTGTGGTCCGGCGGGTCGCGGAAGAGCATCACCGCGTCGAAGAACGCGACCGCGGGGTTCTCGGGGTCCGCGTCCGTCGCGCCGATCATCTGCCCGAAGTCCTTCTCGGCCGTGAAGCGCGGGTCGCGCAGCACGGCCACGCAGTCGTCGAAGCGCGAGAGGAGGATCAGGGGCACCGGGCGGCCCCGATCGTCGAAGACCGAGTGGTGCACGGGCTCGGTCTCGCGCAGCCTTCGGTAGTGGGGATACGGATCCGCCTGGATCTCGGGATCTCGGGGATCGAAGGACGGGGTCATGGCTCCCTCCCGGGCGCGCGCTCGGATGAAACGACTCTGGCGCTCTGCCTGAATGCAATCGGCGCGCCATTCCCTCGAAGGGCCTGGAAGGCGTCCCGGTCGCTGCGGAGCTTCCGTGGGTGCAACATAAGGGAGACGACCGCCAACACCGGGCTGCAGTGAGCGCGCCTCTCCGTCGTTCGCAGGGCCTCGTCTCAGAGCGGGCGCAGGTAGGCGGGGCCTCCGGACCGCCGCATCTCGGCCAGGATCTCCTGCACCCGCGCCCGGGTGAACGGACCGGGGTCGTCCACCCGCATCTTGCCGGGGGAAGGCAGCACCGCCGCGAGCCGGGCCGCCCGGGTGGGGGTGAGCCGCGACGCCCCCTCTCCGAAGAAGCGCTGGCTGGCCGCCTCGGCGCCGAACACGCAGGGCCCGAACTGGGCCACGTTGACGTGCAGCTCCAGGATGCGGTGCTTGGGGAGCAGCAGCTCGAGCCACAGGGTGATCCACGCCTCCAGCACCTTGCGGACCAGGCTCCGCCCCGGCCACAGGAACAGGTTCTTGGCGACCTGCTGGCTCACGGTGCTGGCACCTCGCATCCGCCCCAGGGCGACGAACTCGTCCAGTGCGTCGCCGATCGCGTTGGTGTCGAAGCCCCGGTGCTCGAAGAAGCGCTGGTCCTCGGCCACCAGCACGGCCGCCGGCAGATGACGCGAGATCCGGCTGCGGGGGACCCAGCGGTAGGCGATCTCGTCGCAGGGACGCCCGGTGGAGGGGTCGGCCCGGCGACTGTGCAGCATGAAGGCCGTGGTGGGGGGAGGCAGCCAGCGGAGGAGCGCCACGGGCACGACCGTGGCGAGCATGCCGAGCAGCACGACCCCCGCCAGACCGCGCCACAGCAGCCGCCGGAACCACCGTCCCGCGCGCGCCGAACGGGCCACCCCTATCGATCCGCCAGCCGGTCGACCACGATCCTCTCACGCCCCCCGTCCCCGCTCGGACCCGCGCAGCTTGACACAAGCACGGCGAGGCGGCTCCTACACCAGGGGCCGGATGGCGCTCGGGCGGGCTCCGCGCTGGTTTCGGGTTCCGGCCTCAGGGGCCGAGGTACGCGTCGCAGACGTCGCCCAGGGTCACGGCCGCTGCCGCCGCCGCCCGCTCGAGCACGTACAGGTCCTCGACCGTGCAGTCCGTGGCGCCGGCATCGGCGGGGCCCACCACGTTGCAGCGGTCCGCCACGAAGGGGCCCGAGGGCGTCCGGTTCACCACGTGCTCGCGCGCCCGCAGGACGTCCGTCGCGTCGATCACGCCGTCGTTCGTCACGTCTCCGCACTGGCACGAGTCGCCGGCCGGGAAGGCGTCGGAATTCGTCTGGGTGCCGTTCGAGACGGCGGGACAGTTGTCACCCGGAGTGCACGCTCCGCCGCCGGTGTCCGGGCCGTCGCAGAAGCCGTCGCCGTCGTGGTCCGGGTCCGCGGGGTCGGTGACGGTCGTGAGGACCTCCACGGCGTCGTCGAGACCGTCGTCGTCGGTGTCCGTGTCGAGGGGATCGCTGCCGTGGGTGTTCACCTCGGGGCCGTCGTTCAGCCCGTCGCCGTCGGTATCCGGGTTTCCCGGGTCCGTGCCGTGAATGTCGACCTCGTCCTCGTTCGACAGCCCGTCCGAGTCCGAGTCGACACCGACCGCCAGGGTCTGGACGACCCCCGTCGTCGTGTCGGCGAAGAACTCGAGGCGAAGCGGCAGGTCGTTGTCCCGGTCCTCGGCGGTGCTGCTGGACTCGGTGAGATGGACGACCTGGAATGAGCCAGGCGTCTGGGACGAGGCATCCGATGCCAGATCGACGACGACGAAGTAGGTCTGCGACGTCTCCGGCGCGACCTGGACCAGCGGGTCGGCGTCCGAGAAGGTCACGGTCTGTACGCCGGACGTGAGCGACAGGCCGGGCAGGGTGGCGACGAGGCTGTCGATCCCGTCCTCGAAGACGCCGTCTCCGTCGTCGGCGTGGATCGTCAGGCTCGTCACCAGGTCGTTGGCCTGACCGCTCGTGAGCTGCGCT
>JANQSB010000244.1 GCA_028284295.1 Myxococcota bacterium
CGAGGATCCGGCAGGCGCGCTCGCAGATCCGGGGTGGGAGGCGCAGTCCCGCGATCTCTCGCAGGGCCGCGGTCGTGTGCGGCCCGCCCAGCTGGCCGAGCGTGGTGATCGCTTCCAGCTTGAGGTCGAGGTCCGGGCGTCGCCACGGGGGGCCGCCGCGTTGCACCCAGGCGAGCAGGGCGCGCGCGGTCGCTCGGTCTCCCTCGTGGAACTGCGCCATCGCGAGCAGGATCTCGCGCGCGAGATTCCAGCGTCGGTCCTGGGTGGCGCGCTCCAGGCGGCGTACCAGGGCCGACAGGCTGCGCGGCGCGCCGAGGGTGCCGAGGGAGAAGGCGGCGATCTCGGCGCTTCGCTCGTGCTTGCTGTCGAGCGCCTCCAGCAGCGCGCGCAGGGCGGCCGAGTTGCCCATCTCGACGAGCGCACGCGCGGCCTCGCGGTGGAGGTGGCCCTCCCGCGCACAGAGCAGGTCGCGCAGGGGTCGCGCCAGGCCCGGGCACTGGAGGTCGCCAGCCAG
This sequence comes from Myxococcota bacterium, assembly GCA_028284295.1. GTDB lineage: Bacteria > Myxococcota_A > UBA9160 > UBA9160 > UBA4427 > JAJDAN01. The sequence continues at coordinate 515 of JANQSB010000244.1, forward strand.
CTGGATCGCGAGACGGGCGCGGCGAGCGCTGCCGGAGCCCATGGCCGCGGTCAGGGCCGGCACCGTCGCCTCGCCCAGGGCGATCAGCAGGCCGGTGAGCTGGGCACCGCGCTGGCTGTCCGACTCGGATTCCAGGCGATCGAGCAGGGCCGGAACCGCGTGCTCGCCCAGGCTCAGCAGGATCTGTGCGGCGCCCACCGAGGTCGTGGTGTCCCGCGAGCAGGCGCGCTCGATCAGGTCGTGAAGCCGCGCGCCGGTGGCCAGCTCCACCAGGGTCGTTCGGGCGACGCGCGCCTGGACGCCCGAGCGCCCGCCTTCGCCCACCGAGTGATCGGCCAGCACGCGAAGAGCGGAGTGGGCCGCTTCGCCCTGGCCCTCGGCGGACAGCAGCCGCGCCTCGTCGGCCACCTGCGCCGCCGTCTGGATGTAGCTCTCGTCGTCGCTCGCCAGGTCGAGAGCCTGCAGGCTCTGCAGCAGCCGCGTGCCGGCGGGCTCCGCCTGCTGCTTCTCGAGCGCGGCGAGCGGACGCAGGTCGGCGTCGGGCTTCTCCGGGTCCGCGGGCTCCTCGTCCGGCCCCAGCGCCGGCGCGAAGGAGACGACCTCCGACTCCACGGTCTGCGGGTTCGGGGGGCCGGCCTCGCCGCTGGCTTCCGGCGCGGGCGTACGGGACGCCAGCAGCGCTCCGCCCAGCGAGTCGGCACCCATCCGGGTCGGGTCGGTCTCCGCGGCGCCGGCTTCCGAGTCCCCGGCCGCGTCGAGGTCGAAGCAGATCTCGCCATCGATCTCGATGCCGAGCTGTGAGGCCGGTCGCTCCTGCAGCTCGCAGAGCGACGCTGCGAAGGCCGCCATCGACTCGACGGACAGCACCTCGGTGAATCGGATCCGCTGTGCCCCCACCCGGGACAGCTCGGCTGCCACCTCTCCCAGATGCTCCGCGCCGTGGGTGCCCGAAAGGCCGTCCACCGAGAAGCCGACGCCGTTCACCTCCAGCTCCAGGGGTCCCGCGCGGGCGAGGTCCGAACGGAAGGCCCGTGCTGCGCGGTCGGCGAGGCTGCGGGTCCGGGGGGCACGCGCGCCGTAGTAGGCCGCCGCCTTCCAGACGCGGCCGAGCTCGACGAGCAGACCGGCTACGTCGGCGGCCGTCCGCTCGCTCCAGTCGCCGCTACCTGCCGCATCCGTCATGCCGCGCCGAGCCCTCCGCCGCTCTTCATCGTCCGACCGGGGAGCCCTCTGAATCGGCTGTGGGTACTGGCGACGCATCCCGAGTCCGGGTACGATTTCGCCTTGTTTTCGCCTCTCGTCGTTGGCTCGGGATGGGGCCGGAGCTACCCTGCTGGCTCTTCGGTGGCCCCCCCAACCACTCGATCCCTCGCACTCGATCCCAGACGGTCGCGGTCCGTGCGTGAGGAGAGTCGTCATCGGAGACCTCAGGAAGCCCGACGAGACGCCCGGCAGCCCGGCCGGCGAGCCGGCCGCGTCCCTGGAGACCGGTCCGGAAACCCCGCCGGCTGCCCCGCCGGAAGCCCCGCGAGATCACGGGGCTGCCGAGCCGCATCCGGGCGCCTCGGGGGCGCTCGGGGGGCCCGCGTTGTGGATCGGGACGGCCGGCGGGCTGGGGTATGCACCGATCGCGCCGGGCACCTTCGGCTCGGCCGGAGCGGTGGCCTTCTTCCTGGTGTTTCCCTGGCTCGGGCTGTCCTTGCCCTCCCGGGTCGGCCTGCTGCTGGCCGTGATCGCGCTGGTGACCGTCCTGGGCAGCTGGGCGGCGGGCCGCTGCGAGGAGGCCTGGGGCCGCAAGGACGACGGCCGGATCGTCATCGACGAGGTGGCCGGGCAGCTCATCACCCTGATTCCCGTACTCGGTCTGGCGGCCTCCGGGGTTCCCGACCCCCTCGCTGCGGGGTCCCGCTTCTGGTGGCTGCTGGTCGTGACCGCATTCGTCGTATTCCGGGGCTTGGATATCTGGAAGCCGGGGCCGGTGGGATGGGCCGAGCGGAGCTTCGAGGGGGGACTGGGCGTGATGGCGGACGATCTGGTGGCAGGGGTGATCGGAGGGCTGCTGATGACCCTGCCGTGCTACGCCCTGCTGATCGCGTCGCTCTCGGGAGCGCTCGTCCCGTGAAGGCCGAGATCCTCACCATCGGAGACGAGCTGCTCCGCGGCGAGATCGTCGACTCCAACAAGTCGTTCCTGGGCGAGCGCCTGCTCGACTACGACGTCGAGTGCCGCTTCCAGACCTCGGTGGGCGACGTGCCGGCCGACATGATCGATGCGTTCCGGCGCGCCGTCTCCCGCAGCGACGTGGTGCTGGTCTCCGGCGGGCTCGGTCCGACCCGCGACGACCTCACCATCGAGGTGCTGGCCGAGACCTTCGGCCGGGAGCTGGTGCTCGACGAGGCCTCGCTCGAAGTCATCCGCGAGTTCTTCCAGCGCGTCGGTCGCGAGATGGCGGAGAACAACGCCAAGCAGGCGTGGTTCCCGCGCGACGCCGAGGTCCTGGCGAACCCGATCGGAACGGCACCCGGCTGCGCGCTCGCCCTGGGCCCGGAGGACACGGGCGCCGGGGAATCGATCGTCTTCTGCATGCCGGGTGTCCCGCGCGAGCTGTACCGGATGATGGACGAGCAGGTGCTGCCCCGGATCGCGCGTCGTCGCGCCGGCGCTTCCGGCAGCCTCTTCGTTCGGGCGGCGGTGCTCCGAACCTTCGGCGTCGGCGAGTCGAGCCTCGACGCCGACCTGAAGGACGTCGCTCGAGACGAGGACGTCGAGCTGGGCTTCCGCACGAGCTTCCCCGACAACGCGCTGCGCCCGCTCGCGCGGGCGACGACCGCGGATGCGGCCGAGGCCCGGGTCGCGGAGATGGTCGTGGCGCTGCGCGAGCGTCTCGGTCCGGTGCTCTACAGCGAGACCGACGAGACCCTGGAGGTCGTGGTCGGCCGGCTGCTCGCCGAGCAGGGTCGCACCCTGGCCTGCGCGGAGTCCTGCACCGGCGGGCTCCTGGCCGAGAAGCTGACCCGGGTGCCGGGCTCGTCCGGGTACTTCCTGGGTGGGGTCGTCGCCTACTCGAACGAGGCCAAGCAGTCCCTGCTGGGCGTACCCGCGGAGATGCTCGAGACGCACGGAGCGGTCTCCAACGAGGTCGCCCTCGCCATGGCCGAAGGCGCGCGCGACCGCTTCGGTGCCGACCATGCGGTCTCGACGACGGGGATCTCCGGGCCCGACGGCGGAAGCGACGAGAAGCCGGTGGGTCTCGTCTCCATCGCCATTGCGGGACCGGAGGGCTCCCACGTCGATCAGTTCGTATTTCCCCTGGACCGGGAGCGGCACCGGCAGCTGGTGGTCCAGGTCGGGCTCGACTGGGTGCGGCGGTCGCTGCTCGGGCACGAGCTGGTCGGTCCTTCCCTGCTGCGACAGCGGGGCGGAGGGTCGGCACCGGGTCGTTGAGCGGCATCTCCACATCTGCATCCCCGGGCGACCGGGACGAGTTCTGACGAACACCCCATCTCACGAGAGGAAGGAACGACATGGCAGCCAGGAAGAAGAACGACACGCCGAAGCCCGAGGTGACCCGCAAGGCCGACGGGGAGAAGGAGAAGGCGATCGAGCTCGCCGTCTCGTCGATCGAGAAGCAGTTCGGCAAGGGATCGATCCTGAAGATGGGGGAGGACAACGTCGATCGGGAGATCGGGCACTTCTCGAGCGGCTCGCCCAGCATCGACATCGCCCTCGGGATCGGCGGCTTTCCGCGCGGTCGGGTGATCGAGATCTACGGTCCGGAGTCGAGCGGCAAGACGACGCTGACCCTCCACGCCATCGCCGAGGTGCAGCGCCTCGGTGGAACGGCGGCGTTCATCGACGCGGAGCACGCCCTCGACGTCAACTATGCCAGGCGGCTCGGCGTCAAGGTCGACGAGCTGCTGGTCTCCCAGCCGGACACCGGCGAGCAGGCGCTCGAGATCGCGGACGTGCTGCTGCGCTCGGGCGCGATCGACGTCGTCGTGGTCGACTCCGTGGCTGCGCTCGTGCCCCGGGCCGAGATCGAGGGAGAGATGGGCGACACCCACGTCGGCCTGCAGGCGCGTCTCATGAGCCAGGCGCTCCGGAAGCTGACGGGTACGGTCGCCAAGTCGAACTCGACGGTCTTCTTCATCAACCAGATCCGCATGAAGATCGGCGTGATGTTCGGCAACCCGGAAACGACCTCGGGCGGCAATGCGCTCAAGTTCTACTCGTCGGTCCGGCTCGACGTGCGACGGATCGCCGCCATCAAGGACGGGGACAACGTCGTCGGCAACCGGACGCGCGTGAAGGTGGTGAAGAACAAGGTGGCGCCGCCCTTCCGCCAGGCCGAGTTCGACATCCTCTACAACGAGGGCATCTCGATGGAAGGAGACCTGCTCGATCTCGGCGTGGACGAGGGGATCGTCGAGAAGAGCGGCGCCTGGTACTCCTACGAGGGGGAGCGGATCGGCCAGGGGCGAGAGAACGCCCGCCGCTTCATGAAGGAGAACCCCGAGGTGCTCGACCGCATCGCGGACGCGGTCTACACCGCCAAGGGGCTCAAGCGCCAGGTGCCCGTGGCTTCGCGAGACGCCGACGGGGCGGAGGGCGAGTCGGCGCCGGCGGACGCCTGAGCCGGAACTCCGGCGGGTCCGGACGCCGGAGCGAAGTCAGCCGCGGCGCCGGTCCTTCGAGAGCAGCCGCTCCAGAGCGTCCATCTGGGGGGACCAGAACCGCTGGTAGAAGGCGATCCATCGGGCGGCTCGCTCGAGGGCCGGGGTCCGCAGCTGGATGATGTGCTCGGATCCCTGCCGCAAGCGGGTCACGAGTCCGGCCTCCTCGAGGATCCGGACGTGCTTCGAGACGGCGGGTCGCGAGATGGCGTGCGGGCGGGCGAGGTCGGAGACGCGGCGGTCTCCTCGAGCGAGGGTCTTGAGGATCTTCCTCCGGGTTCCGTGGGCGAGTGCGCGAAAGACCGCATCCAGCTCGCGCTCGGTGCGGGGGGGCGTTCGTTCGGGCATGCACGCGAGGATACGGCGACCTGCGCGATCATGTAACCAGTTGGTTACACATCCGGACTTCTGGCTGGGAGCGCCCCGTCGCGGCGGGTAGGATGCGCACTGAGCCCGATTCGGAGCGGCCGATGAGCGAGGAGACCCGGATCCCCGTCGAGGACATGGCCTGCCTCGTGGACCGCTGGACCGTTCGCTACGTGAGGCTGCTGCCCGTCCCGGTCCCTCGGGTCTGGGAGGCGATCACCGTGGCCGAGCAGATGAATCAGTGGTTCGTGCCCGCCGTGACCCTGGAGGCGCGACTCGGGGGGCGGTGCACGCTCAGCTGGGGCCGGGCGCACGCCGAGGCCGAGTCGTGGACGGTGACCGGCTTCGAGATGCGGAAGCGCTTCGAGCTGACGCGGGACGGCGGCGAGCAGCAGTTCCTGCGCTTCGAGCTCGAGCCGGTCGATGCGAAGACGCGCTTCACGTTCACGAACGGCTTCGACCGGAAGATGCGCGAGGACGACCTGGCCCTCGCCGCGGACCATCCCGACGACAAGCTCCTCTCGCTGCCCGCCGGGCTGGACACGCCCATCCGGGCCGGGATCCTCGAGGGCTATCACCTGATGATGGATGGCTTCGGGAGCTTCCTCGCGCGCGACGTGACCGACGCGGACCACGCACGCGCGAGTGAGGCCCTCGTCGCGGAGCTGGACTCGGGGAGGGCCGAGCGGTTCTCGACGGCCTCCCGAGGCCCGAGTCCCCTGGCGGAGCTCTACTACGACTACATCCGGGAGCAGTGTCCGCCGGCTTCGTAGCCCTGTCCTCGGCTCGGCGCGTGCGGGTCGCCCGAGCGACCGCAGCGGGGACGTCGCGAGACCCCGACCGGCTACCTTCGCCCGATGCCGGCGGAAACGAGGGGCCACGAGCGACGCGAGTACGGGCAGGGCGACAGCTCGTTCCGGGCGGCCGGGGGGCGGGAGGGCGTCTTCGCGCTCGTGGATGCCTTCTACCGGATCATGGACGAGATCCCGGAGGCCCGGACCATCCGCCGCATGCACCCGCGCGACCTCTCGGAGTCGCGGGACAAGCTGGCGCGCTTCCTGTGTGGCTGGCTCAACGGCCCGCCACTCTTCGCGGAGCGCTACGGCCCCATCCGGATCCCGTCCGCCCACGCCCATCTGCGCGTGGGGCCCGCCGAGCGGGATGCCTGGCTGCTCTGCATGGAGCGCGCGATCGCGGAGCAGGACTACCCCCCGGACTTCGCCCGCTACCTGCTCGGGGCCCTGCGCGTGCCCGCCGAGCGGGTCCTCCAGGTCAGCCGGGACCCGGTCGGCGCGGGCGGGGGCTCGCTCGACTCGTAGCCTCCATGCACCGGCCCCGCGGGGCGACCCTCAAGGTGGGGTCGAATCCGGACGAAACAACCTTCGCAGGCCTGGTGGCGCCGCAGGGCGCGTGAAGCCAGATTCGGAGCGGAGCACACCCGACGGGTGCACTCGGCTCGGCGGGGGGCCGGACGCATCATGGGCATGGCGCTCAACGACATCCTCAAGGTGGCCATCAAGGGTGGCGCCTCGGACATCCACCTGAAGTCGGGCCTGCCGCCGATGTTCCGGGTGGACGGGGCTCTCGTCCCGCTCAAGAACGGTGAGCGGATGATGCCGGACGAGATCCAGAAGATCGCGTTCGACATCATGAACCCCGTCCAGAAGCAGCGCTTCGACGAGAACCGCGAGGCGGACCTGGCCTACGGCATCGCCGGGCTCGGGCGCTTCCGCGTCAACGTCTTCCAGCAGCGGGGCACCGTCGGGATCGTCTTCCGGGTGATTCCCTTCGGTGTCAAGACCGTCGAGCAGCTCCATCTGCCGAAGGTCGTCGAGAACATCTCGGGCGAGAACCGCGGGCTGATCCTGGTGACCGGAACCACCGGCTCCGGCAAGTCGACCACCCTGGCGGCGATGATCGAGCAGATCAACTCGGACCGCACCTGCCACATCATGACCATCGAGGACCCGATCGAGTTCCTGATCCGCGATCGGCGCTCGATCGTGAACCAGCGCGAGATCGGCGTGGACACCCACAGCTTCGCGAATGCCCTGCGGGCCGCCCTGCGTCAGGACCCCGACGTGATCCTCGTGGGCGAGATGCGCGACTTCGAGACCATCGAAACGGCCCTCACGGCCGCCGAGACGGGCCACCTGGTCATGAGCACCCTGCACACCCTGGACGCCACCGAGACGATCAACCGCATCATCTCGGTCTTCCCGCCCCACCAGCAGAAGCAGGTCCGACTGCAGCTGGCGGCGATCCTCAAGGCCGTCATCTCCCAGCGCCTGGTGCCGCGTGCCGATGGCAAGGGCCGCGTGCCTGCCCTGGAGGTGCTCGTCTCGACCGCCTTCACGCGCGAGCTGATCGGCGACAAGGACCGCACCAAGGAGATCCCGGACGCCATCGCCAAGGGCTTCACCACCTACGGGATGCAGACCTTCGACCAGTCGCTGATGGGACTCGTGAAGGACGGCCTCGTCACCTACGAGGAGGCGCTCAAGAACGTCTCCAACCCGGACGACTTCGCGCTGCGCT
>JANQSB010000248.1 GCA_028284295.1 Myxococcota bacterium
TTCTCGGCCCGGCCTCCGAAGGCCATGCGGCGGTACCCGAGCCACAGGTCGGCGGCCAGCAGGGAGAGCGTCAGCGAGGCGACGAGCCCCACGGCGTGCCATCGGTTGCGCGACGGCGAGCGCTCGGATTCCATGCGCGCACAGGATACCAGCCCCGGATGCCCGACCGAGCGACCCGACGAGCCCTCGTGAACGATCCCAGCGCGGACTCTCCCGTTCGCCTGATCTATCTGGCCGGTCCCGCTCACTGCGGCTCGACGCTGCTGGAGATGCTGCTCGACGCCCACTCCTGCTGTCGGGGACTGGGCGAGCTGAAGGTGCTGACCCCCGCGCGTCGGGCCAAGCGCGAGCGGGTGTTGAAGGCCGCCTGCCCGTGCGGCGCACCCGAGAAGAGCCGCTGCCCGTTCTGGCAGCGGGTCGACGCCTGCCTGCGCGACGCGCACGGCACCGGACTGAGGGATCTCGACCTGGATGCCCCGGAGCCCTCGCGCTTCGCGCGCGACAACCTGCGACTGCTCGCGGCGGCCCACCGCGTGTCGGGTCGGCCCTGGCTGGTGGACTCGTCGAAGAGCCCGCGCCGACTGGTCCGCCTGCTCGAGCTTCCGTCCATCGACCTGCGGATCGTCGAGCTCTCGCGCAGCCCCCACGGCGTGGTCTTCTCCCATGTTCGCAAGGGGCGGAGCACGCTCGCGGGTGCCCTGCGCTACGCCCGCACACGGCGCGCGCTGGACCGCGCCCTGGCACACACCCCCTGCCTCGCGGTGGACTACGAGCGGCTTGCCGTCTCGCCCGCCGACGAGCTCGAGCGGGTCCTCGAAGCCTGCGGGCTCGAGCTCGAGCCGGGACAGCTCGACTGGGCCTCGCGTCCCAACCACAGTCTGTGCGGCAACCGCATGCGCTTCCAGCGAGGGTCCGAGATCCGACTGGACGACGCCTGGGAGCAGGCACTCTCTCCGCTCCAGCGAACACTCGTCTCCGCGCTCACGCGGGGCCTCGGCGGACCGGCTCAGTCGAGCAGCACCGTCAGGTAGCGCTCGACGGCGGCCGGAACCGAGAACTCGCGTGCGCGGGATCGGCGGGGCTGCGGGTCGCCCGCCGCATCGAGTGCGACCCCGATGGCCTCGGCCAGCCGGTCCACGTCGCCCACCGGAACCAGGCTGCCATAGCGCCCACCGGCGAGGATCTCCCGCGGTCCGCCCGGGCAGTCCGTGGCCACCACCGGGCACCCGCTGGCGAGCGCCTCGACGATGGCATTGCCGAAGCCCTCCCAGCGGGAGGACGAGACGAACACCGCCGCCCGCGAGAGTGCCGCACCGGGCGCGTCGTGCCGACCCGGAAGGCTCGCGTCGCTCGCGACCCCGAGCTCGCGCGCCAGCGCTGCCAGACGCCCGCGCTCGCGGCCCTCACCGAGCACCACCAGCCGGGCCGGCCGGGTCGCACGAAGCCTCGCGAACGCCCGCAGCAGCGTGGCGTGGTCCTTCTGCGCCACCAGACGGCCGAGGGCCAGCACCACCGGCGGCCCCCCCGGCTCGTCGAGCCAGGGATGACCGGCTTCGGCGGGTTCCGCATCCAGGCGCTCCGGGTCGAAGGCGGGGTTGTGGATCACCGTG
>JANQSB010000479.1 GCA_028284295.1 Myxococcota bacterium
CCGTCGGGTCGGCGTCCGGGTCTCCGTCCTTGATGCGGTCCCAGCTGCGCGGGTCGACGCGGGGACTGTCGTAGTCCCCCAGGCCCGCGCACTCGGGCGTCACCGTGTTGCCTCCGTTGGCCGAGCGCTCGCGCGCACAGGCGAGGTCCTGACCGTAGAGGTTCAACGCCAGCAGCTCGCGCAGGGGCTGGCCCGCGATGCTCGGGTCGTTGGGATCGAGCTTCCACTTGCGCCGGCAGCCGGGCAGCACCGCCTGGTTGCCGTTGGCGGCGTCGTTCTCCCGGGGGTCGCTCGAGTAGGCGAAGAGCGCGCCGCCGAAGTTGGCGGTGGTGCAGACCGGGCCGACGGCGTGGCTGCGGGTCTGGTCGAAGTACCAGCCCCGGGTACCGGGTTGCTGGGCGAAGATCGGAAGACCCGTGTCCGGATCGTTGACCTTCTGGTTCATGAGCCAGGGGGTGAAGATGTTGCCGTTCTGGACCGTGCCCTCGACACCCGGCCAGGACTGGAAGAGCGCGCTGCCCTCGGCCAGGAGCAGGTCGATGCCGTCGTCGTCGCACTGGGTTCCCCAGTAGGGACCGCAGCCCAGCAGCGCCTCCTGCTGGGGGGACAGCACGCCGCCGAGGGTCTGGGCGACGAACCCGCCGTTGATGGTGGCGTTGCTGGCGGCCAGCAGTCCGTTTCCCTGGCCACCGCAGAAGCCGCCGCGCGCCGAATTGCAGGGGGTCGTCGAGCCGTTGCTGTTCGGATTGCCCGGCCCGACGCCGGTCGCCGGGTCGAAGTCCAGGTCGCCCGGGTCGGTGTTGAGTCGCACCAGGGGCAGGACGAAGCCGCCCACGTCGGCGGAGAGGCCGGGCGCCAGGGCTCCGAGTCCCAGGTTCGCCGTCGCGCTCCCCGCGACCGCCCCGCCGATGCCCTGGCCGATGGTGATCGGGAGCGCACCCAGGATCACCGTGCTGCCGAAGATGTTGAGGGAGCAGGCCGCGCGGTCGAGTTCCGAGAAGCCGACGGTGGTCGCGCAGGTATAGGCATAGACCTGCTGGCTGACGGCGGAGTGGGTCAGCGACTCGATCTCCTCCGGGACGAGCGACTCGTCGTCGTCGAGGATGCCGTTGCCCGCGTTGCTGCCGGCGCCGTTGTCGAGGAAGCCGATCACGCCGTCGCCGTTGAAGTCGGCATTCGGGTTCAGGCAGGCCGCTTCCTGGCCGGTGACACAGATCCCCTGGTTGCTGATCTGCTCGACGTTGGCCAGGTTGCCGAGGTTCACTCCCGTCGGGTTGGGGTTGTTCAGGTACGGGTCCGCACCCGGTCGCAGGGTGCGCAGGGTGCTGAAGATCTCCCGCGGTCGGCCGGAGTGTGGGTCGACGTTGCGCGTGTAGGTCGAGATGGGCTCGATGGTCGGGAAGTCCTCGTAACCGTAGAAGTCCATGATCGCGAAGCTGAAGCGGTCGTAGCGCCACTCGAGCCGCGCACCGATCTCCCAGCCCTTGAGGCTCGACCAGGGATCCTTGGGGCGCTCCACACCGGCGATGCCGAAGCCGAAGATGCCGTGGGCGAAGGTTCCGAAGGTGAGCTGGCAGGTGACGTTGGGGGTGTAGGCCTCACCGCAGGCCCCGATGTCGGTCTGCTCGTAGTCGTCGAAGTTGAAGGCCACCTCGAAGCGGACGTCTTCGAAGGGCCCGACCTCGTAGAAGGAGTAGACGCCGCGCACGGACCAGAGCGCGATCCGCGACTCCTCGAGGCTCGGGAGCGAGGCCAGCGCCTGATCCGTCGGGTTGAACTGATCGGTGGTCCGGAAGAGCTCGGTCTTGCCCCAGACGATCTGCTGCCGACCGACCCGCAGCCAGAGGCGGCTGTCGAAGACCTCGATGTCGAGGTACGCCTCCTTCAGCTCCTTCTCGTCCTTCTGGCTCGAGCCGCGATTGAAGGCCCGCTGGTTCTCGCTGAAGTTGTAGTCGTTCTCGAGCCGCGAGAGATCGCCCGAGTTGAGCAGGTCGGAGAGCGGCTTCGACGGGATGAAGAGGCCCCGGGCGTCGCCGGCCTCGCGGGCCTGGGAGATGCCGGCCCCGTCCTCGCGGAAGACCGGCACGTTCCGGTACGGCAGCTCTCCCCGCCCGATGGCGGCCTGGCCGGTGGCGGTCGCGGCGGCGACCTGGGTGTTCAGCAGCACCGGATCGACGGGGGTCCCGTCCGGATTGAACTGCGGGTCGGCCGCGATCAGCTCCCCGTTGTAGACCGAGGCCTGCAGCGAGTACGAGCCGACGCGATCGTCGAAGGGGTTCGGCGTCGGGGCGTTCAGGCCGTTCGCGGTCCGGATGCGGTTGCTCGGCAGCCAGGGGCCGAAGCCCAGCCCGCCGGGCGTGAGCCAGCGGAAGTCCTGGTAGTTGCCGTCGGCGGCCAGGTTGGGATACGGATCGTCGTTGCGCGGCCAAACGGTGGGGATGTCGGTGCTCGGCGTCGTGGCGGTACCGCCGGCGAGGTAGTCGCAGATCGCTCCGAGGTCGCAGGGGCCGTCGCGCGGACCGAAGCCGTCGCCACCCGCGCTGTTCGCGAAGAGCTGCAGGGTGGGATCGTTGTTGGAGGTCAGCGGGTCGGTGTTGGTCCCGCGGCCCGGTTGGAAGTTGCGGAACTGCGCCGGCAGATCGGGATCGTTCTGCACCCGGATGCGTCCGCTGTGGGTCACCCGGTCGAGGTCACCGTTCAGGCGCCGGGGCAGGCTCTTCGCGCGGTCCCCGTAGGCGTTCATCGAGCGGAACATCCCGCAGCCGCGCGAGTAGATGCAGTCGTAGCGGACCTCGGCCCGGACGTAGGCGGACATCAGGTCGATGGGACCGACCGTGTCCTGGACGAGATCGAGCTCCAGCTCCAGGTTGAAGATCATGTACCACTGCGACACGTCCCAGTCTTCGGAGTAGTCGCGATTCAACGCGCGCACCTGACTCTCGAAGAAGCCGTGTGCCTGCAGACGACCGTCGAAGGCTTCGAAGGCCGAGGACGGCGCAGCGCCGAATAGCGACTGCGTGAAGAGGATGGCGAGCACGAGCGCGAGCGAGCGCCATACGTCTCGCGCGCGAGATCGTCCCCCAGTCAGCAGCATGGGTCATCTTATGAATACTCTCTGAAGCAAGTCAAAGCATTTCCAGAGCGAGTTGCGGCCGCGTCCGCATACCGGAACGACCGGGACTAGCCCGCTTCGACACCTTCACGACGAACGACCGAAGCAGCGATTGCGTGCAACCAACGGAGCGCGAAGGACACACGCAGGGCCTGCGAAGGGCCGAGTGCGGATCGAGTGCGGAGGGCTGGAATCCCCCCACAGGGGGAAGAGCGCTCGCGCGGCCGGCTCAGCTCGAAGGTCTTCGGTAGGCCGACCAACGAACCAGGGCGGCGAGTGCGCCGACGGCCCGGTGCGCGCTGGGGTAGCAGACGCGACCCGCATCGCGAACGCCACGAACGCCGGCGTTCTCGCGGTCGGCGAACACGAGCTCCGTCGCCGACAGCGCGGGCTTGCCGTGACGCTCCGAGGCTTCCTTGGCGGCGAGCGCATAACGCGCGTCCTGACGCTCGTGGAACTCGGCAATGCGGCCGATCCCGTGGTCGGGATGGAAGGGACCCGTCTCGAAGGCACGCGCCTGGGCGGCCTGGATGCCCAGACCCAGGTGGATCATCGCGTCCACGTCAGGGTTTTCCAGGACCCGCTCCATGACCTCGGGAATCGTGTCGCGGGTCTCGCCGCCGGCGAGGTCGATGGGGTTGTTGCGACTCCAGCGCGCCGGCACGAGCTCGTCGATGCGGTCGCGCACCGGGTCGGGAAGCGGAACCAGGTCCAGGCCGTGGCGGGTGCAGGCGTCGGCGGCGAGCACCCCCCAGCCCCCGACGCTCGTGAAGACGACGGTCCGGTCGCCCCGGGGCAGCGGCTGGGTGGCCAGGGTGGCCGCCCACTCGAAGGCCTCCTCGACGGTGGGCGCACGCAGCACGCCCAGCTGTCGGCAGAGTCCATCGAAGACGCGGTCGTCGCTGGCGAGGGCACCGGTGTGGCTCGCCGCGGCGCGGGCTCCCGCCTCGAAGGCGCCGCCCTTCACCAGAACCAGCGGCTTCTCCCGCGTGAGCCGCTCGGCGGCCCGCCGGAAGGCGAGGCCATCGCGGATGCCCTCCACGTAGACGAGGGCGACCGCCGTGTCGGGATCCGCGGCGAAGTACTCGAGCAGGTCCGGCAGGCCGGTCTGGGCCGAGTTGCCCAGGGACACGGCCTTGCTCACGCCCACACCGGTGGCCACCGCGTAGTTGAGGAAGGAGGAGACCAGGTTGCCGCTCTGGCTCGCGACTCCGATCCGTCCTGCCGGCGGATAGGGCGCGACGATCTGGGCACACATGGACTCGGGCGTCGAGATCACTCCCTGCCCGTTCGGCCCGATCAGCAGCATGTCCAGCTCGTCCGCGACCTCGACGAGCTCGCGTTGCAGCTCCGGCCCGCGCCCGCCCGATTCCGCGTAGCCCGCGCTGGCCACGAACGCCGCCCGCACTCCCTTCTTCGCGCAATCGCGCAGCAGCTCGACGTTCGCCTTGTTGGGGGTGCACACGAAGACCAGGTCGGCCTGGTGCTCGGGAATCTCCGAGACCGAGGTCGCGGTCTCCCGCCCGAGCACCTCGGCGCCGTCGGGCTTCACGCCGAAGAGCTTCCCCTCGTACCCGAAGCGCAGCAGGTTGTGCAGGGTCACGAACCCGAACTTGCCCGGGTGACCGGAGACCCCGGCGACCACGACGCCACGGGGATGGAAGAGAGGACGGAAGCGCTCGAGGATCTCCTCGTCGCTCCGGGGCGCAGGCTCCGCCGGAAGCGCCACCGCGTCTCCCAGCTCGACCAGTGCGTCGACCGCCACCGGGCGCGCACCGCACAGGATGACCGGGTTGAGGTCGACGCTCGCCACGTCGGGGCGCTCGTCGGCGAGGCGGGAGAGTCCGATCAGGAGATCGCACAGCGCGTCTTCGTCCACCGGCGGGTCGCCGCGGAAGGGTTGCTGCAGCAGCTTCGAGGTGGACAGCCCCGCGATCATGCGCCGGGCGTCAGACGCGTCGAGGGGCGCCGCCGCGAAGACCACGTCGCCGATGGCTTCCGCCAGGATGCCGCCCAGCCCGAGCATGACGCAGGGACCGAACTGCGGGTCGCGCACCAGCCCGGCGATCAGCTCCCGGCGGCCCGAGACCATCTCCGCGACGAGTAGCGAGACCTCCCCGTCCTCCGGGCGGACCCCGGCGAGCAGCTCCTCGGCGGCCGCGCGCACCGCGCCGGCGGCCGCCAGTCCCAGTCGCACGGCGTCGCGTTCGGTCTTGTGGGCGAGCCGCTCTCCGCACAGCTTGAGGACGACCGGGAAGCCGAGTGCCTCGGCGGCTTCGACCGCTTCGGCGGGGTCCCCGGCCAGCCGCTCGCGGGTGACGGGCACGCCGTATCCGGCCAGCAGGGCCTTGGAGTCGAATTCGGAGAGAGTCGCGGATTCCGCCATGGGCGCGGCAGCTTAGCAGCCGTCCGCCGGCGCCCGGCAACGCCCTTCAGGCCGACGGACCGGCTGGCCGATCCACTTTCGAGGCTATCGTCAGCGGCGCGGGCTCCCCCTCCGGCCGCGCGTCAGGAGGGAACTTGGAGCAGCCCGGATTCCTCGCCACTCTCGAGAGCGCCTTCGCGCGCTGGCTCGTGGCGCCCATCGACGCCGTCCTCTTCTTCGACGTCGTCTTCTGGGACAACGGAAGCGAGGGCGAGATCAAGCTGCCCATCGTCGTCGGCTGGCTCGTGCTCGGCGCCCTCTTCTTCACGCTTCGCTTCCAGTTCATCAACTTCCGCGGCTTCCGCCACGCCGTCGCGTGCGTGCGCGGGCAGTACAGCTCGCCGGACGAGACCGGCGACATCTCGCACTTCCAGGCGCTGTCGGCAGCGCTCTCCGCCACCGTCGGCCTCGGCAACATCGCGGGCGTGGCCTTCGCGGTGGGCGTGGGCGGGCCCGGTGCGGTCTTCTGGATGGTCCTCGCGGGCTTCCTGGGCATGAGCTCGAAGTTCGTCGAGTGCACCCTCGGCCAGAAGTACCGGGTGGTCCGCTCGGATGGCCACGTCTCCGGCGGGCCCATGCACTACCTGCGCGACGGCCTGGCCGAGCTGGGCTGGGTCCGGACCGGCCGCGTGCTGGCGGTGGTCTTCTCGCTGATGTGCATCGGCGGCAGCTTCGGCGGCGGCAACATGTACCAGTCCAACCAGGCCTTCTCCCAGGTGGCCACCACCTTCGGCGACGTGGCGCCGTGGCTGGGCAGCGAGGGAGGCGCGATCGGATTCGGACTGCTGCTCGCCCTGGGCGTGGGGGCGGTCATCATCGGCGGCATCCGGCGCATCGGCGAGGTCGCGGCGCTGCTGGTCCCGCTCATGTGCGTCACCTACGTGGCCTCGGGACTGCTGATCCTCGCGATCCATGCGCCGGCGGTGCCGGCCGCCATCGGCATCGTGGTGCGCGAGGCCTTCAGCTTCGAGGCCGGTCTCGGGGGCTTCGTGGGCGTTCTCATCCAGGGCTTCCGGCGCGCCGCCTTCAGCAACGAGGCCGGGGTGGGCTCGGCCGCGATCGCCCACTCGGCGGCGCGCACCGAGGAGCCCGTGCGCGAGGGGCTGGTGGCGCTGCTCGAGCCCTTCATCGACACCATCGTGGTCTGCGCCATGACGGGCGCGGTGATCGTGGTGACGGGCGCCTGGAACGACCCGAACGCCGGGAAGGGCATCCAGATGACGAGCACCGCGTTCGCGACCGTGCTGCCCTGGTTTCCGGTGGTGCTCTCGGCGACGGCCGTCGCCTTCGCGTTCAGCACCATGATCTCGTGGAGCTACTACGGCGAGCAGTGCTGGGTGAACCTCTTCGGGCTGCGCAGCGTGCTCGCCTACAAGCTGATCTTCCTTCTCTTTACCTGGGGCGGGGCGATCTTCGCGGCCGACGCCGTGGTCGAGTTCGGCGACCTGATGATCCTGGGCATGGCATTCCCCAACATCGCCGGGGTGCTGCTGCTCTCGGGCACGGTGAAGGCCGACCTGGACGACTACCTGGCGCGACTGCGTGCCGGCGAGTTCGTGCGGCACCGCGCCCGGGAGGGTTGAGCCCCCGCCCGGGCGCTCAGTCGACGGGCAGTGCCTGCAGGTAGCCCTGGATCTCCCGGATCTGCTCCTCCGAGAGCCAGGCGGAGAAGCCGGGCATCGAGGTGCCCGCGAGCCCGTCGCGCACCATCGGCACGAAGGTCTCGCCCAGGGCACGCGCGCTCTGGCGCAGGTCGGGGTTGACCCCGCCCGCGATGCCGTTGGCGCCGTGACAACGCCAGCACCACTCGTGATAGAGATCCGCCGACCGGGCCAGCGCGGGATCGCGGTCGGCCAGCAGGGACTCGATCTGTCGCGCGCCGACCGATTCCTCGGCGAGCTTCCAGGCCAGGACGCGACCCTTGGACTCGACCCCGGCCGCCGCGGCGGCATCGCCGGCCGCCTGGGCGAAGGCGCCGCCCCAGCCCGCCACCACCGATACGAACTGGACGCCGGCCACCCGGTAGGTGACGGGCGCCGCAATGATGCCCGTGCCCGCGGAGTGGCTCTGCCACAGCAGGGTTCCGTCATCGGCGCGAAGCGCCAGGAAACGGCCGTCGGCGGTGCCCTGGAAGACCAGGTTGCCCGCGGTGGTGAGGGTTCCGCCGTTCCACGGCAGGCCGTGCGGATGCCGCCAGGCCTCCTTCTGGGCGATCGGATCCCAGGCCAGCAGGTGGCCCGAGACCGACTCCCGCTCGAACAGGGTGCCCACCGTCTTGTCGATGCCGAGGTTGAACTCGTGGTCGAGGGGCTGGTAGCGGGGATCGCGGCGATAGGCGCCCGCCATCGCCTGGGCGGGGATGTAGACGAGGCCCGTCACCGGGTTGAAGGACATCGGGTGCCAGTTGTGGCCGCCGAGATACATGGGCGAGACGAGCGCCAGGGACTCCTCGTAGTCGCCGCTGCGGCTCGGGATCGGCCGCCCCGTACGCGGGTCGACACCCTCGGCCCAGGTCACCGGCACATAGGCCTCCGCGGACAGGAACTCGCCGGTCTCCCGGTCCAGCATGTAGAAGAAGCCGTTCTTCGGCGCCTGCATGATCACCTTGCGGAGCTCGCCGCCCAGGGGCAGGTCCGCCAGGATCATGTGCTGGGTCGCCGTGAAGTCCCAGTTGTCGGCGGGCGTCGTCTGGTAGTGCCAGCGGATCTCGCCGGTGCCCGGGTCGAGGGCCAGGATCGACGACAGGAAGAGGTTGTCGCCGCCGCCGGGACTGCGCAGCTCGGCGCGCCAGGGAGAGCCGTTGCCGGTGCCCACGTAGAGAAGGCGCAGCTTCGGGTCGTAGGCCATCGAGTCCCAGACCGTCCCGCCGCCGCCGAGCTTCCACCACTCGCCGTTCCAGGTCTCGGCAGCGCGCTCGAGGGCCTTCGACTCGAAGCCCTCGCCGGGGTCTCCCGGAACCGTGTAGGTGCGCCATACCATCTCGCCGGTGCCGGCGTCGTAGGCCGACACGTAGCCCCGCACCCCGAACTCGGCGCCGCCGTTCCCGATGATCACCTTGCCTTCGAGCACTCGCGGCGCGCCGGTGATCGTGTAGGGCTGGGTGGGATCGACGGTGAGGGTCTCCCACTTCTTCTCGCCCGTCGCGGCATCGATGGCGATCAGACGCCCGTCCAGCGCGCCGAGGAACACGCTGCCGCCGTAGACGGCGACGCCGCGGTTCACCACGTCGCAGCAGGTCTTGCGTCCGACCTCCTCGGACACCTCGGGGTCGAAGCGCCAGAGCAGCTCCCCGGTGGCCGCGTCGAGGGCGAACACCACGCTCCAGGCGCCGGTGGTGAAGAGCACGCCGTCGACCACGATGGAGGTGGCCTCGTGCCCGCGGCGCAGCCCGGTGTCGAAGATCCAGGCCAGCCGCAGCCGGTCCACGTTCTTCGCGTGGACCTGGGTCAGGGGCGAGAAGCGCTGCTCCGACCAGGTCCGGCCGTGGGCCAGCCAGTTGTCCGCGTCGGAGGCGGCGCCGCGGAGACGCGAGTCGTCGATGTCGACGCGGATGCGCCGACCACGGCTCTTGCGCGCGGGCTTGCTGGACGCCGCCGCATCCGGTGCCTTCGCGACCGGCGCCGCTTCCT
>JANQSB010000266.1 GCA_028284295.1 Myxococcota bacterium
GCGGCCTGGCGCGAAGCCGAGCCGCCTTCTCGGCGAGGCTTCAGCGAAAGCGCCCGCGGCCTGGCGCGAAGCCGAGCCGCCTTCTCGGCGAGGCTTCAGCCAAAAGAGAAGGGCGGCGCCCGAAGGGCGCCGGCCGGAAGCTCACGGCGATGCTGTCGTTCAGGCGCCTGCGGGAAGCGCGTCTGCCGGAGCCTGGATTGCCGGGGTCTTCCACCCGTAGAACTCCAGGAAGTCGACCACCGGGTTGGTGCCATCGAAGCTCTTGTACGCCGAGCGGATGAAGACCGCGAGGGCGACGTGCTCGATGATGAAGGCCATCGGCGGGATCGAGGCGATTCCCGTCGCAACCGCGACGCAGAACAGGCTGCCGACGGCGGTGATCAGTGCGAGGGCATACAGAGCGAAGGCCTTGTCGTTGGTCATGATGATCTCCTGGTGCAGATTCTGTCAGAGCGGGTTCCCACGATCGTCGCGAGCCGGCTCTCGTCAGGTTGCCCGGTTGGATTGCAGCCGCCGTGCCAGAACGGAGGGCACCCGTGCCACCCGGCGGGGAGCGCGCCCGGGTGGAATGGCCACCGGCCACACCGGGCCCCTCTCGTGGCCCTGAGGCCACTTAGAGCGTCTGCTCGCTGTCCCTGAATTTCCTTCCGATCGCTGGGTCGCAACGCAATGTTGCACGCACTGCGTCAGCGCGCTGTGCACGGCTGTGCGCAGCCAGGGCGAGTTTGACAGGCAGTCCGGGGCAGATTGTCCCGTCGATCTGGGACAGGGACGGGCGGGATGCCACACCGCGTCACGCTCCGTCGGCCCGCTGAAACCCCTCTCAGTTCGAGCTGGGACGGGTGACGAGCTCCATATAGAAGAGCAGGGCGTCCCGGTCCGCGGCGCCCGAGATGCCCGGCGCGACCATGTTGGTCCCGGGAACGAGCCCCTGGGGACTCGCGAGATAGCGGTCGAGGGAAGACCGGCCCCAGACGATCCCGGACCCGCGCATGGCCGCCGAGTAGCCCGGAAAGGAGGCGCTGCCGGCGGGCCGGCCGTAGATGCCGGTCAGGTGCGGGCCGACCTTGTTCTGGGTCCCGTAGAAGTCGTGGCACGCCCAGCACGGAGCCGAGAGCTTCTGTCCGCGGTCGAAGCGGAGCAGATCGGCATCCGACAGGGTCGAACGGATCTCCCGCACGCGGCTGTCGCAGGCGACGAGGGTCGCCAGACATGCTGCCAGCGCCGTCCACGAGCGCGCTGCGCTCTTCGCGCGCTGCAGCGAGCGACGAACCCCCATGCCGCGGAGCGTACCCGGAGGCCATGGCTACCGGCCAGCCCCGGATGCCCGGATCGGACATCCCTCCTACCGTCTGGGCGAAAGGATCCCCCTGTGCATGGCACCCGCTCCTCCCTGCTGCTGCTCCTGCTGGTCCCCCTCATGACCTCGCTCGCTTGTGGTGACGGCTTCTTCCGGGGGCGCGAGCTGCGCGCGCGACAGCGCGACTACCTGCGCTTCGCCACGGAGACCCCCCTCCAGCCGACCAGCATCCTCAACGCCTTCAACCACCTCGAGCGCGCGAGCCGGAGTCGCCGCTACCACGTCCCGGACGGCGCGATCCCGGCCGACGCCTGGGACGCCGTCTTCGACAAGCTCTGGAGGCTGCGCGACACCAGCGACTTCGACCTTCTCTACCTGGTGAACATGCTCTACGCCTTCGAGGGGCATCCTGCGGGCGAGCCGGAGCTGTGGGAGAAGTCGAAGCAGGCGGTCCTCGACTTCAAGTATTGGTACACCGACCCGACCCCCGTCCGCCCGATCGACGGCGGCTTCGTCGAAGACGACATGTGGTACTGGTCGGAGAACCACGTGCTCCTCTTCCGC
This sequence comes from Myxococcota bacterium, assembly GCA_028284295.1. Lineage (GTDB taxonomy): Bacteria > Myxococcota_A > UBA9160 > UBA9160 > UBA4427 > JAJDAN01. The sequence continues at coordinate 1,865 of JANQSB010000266.1, forward strand.
GTGAACGAGTACCTGGCTGGCCAACGCTACCCGGACGAGGCCTTCACCGTGACGGGCATGACCGGCGCCTGGCACCGGGACCGGGCCGCGAGCGAGATCCTGAAGTGGATCGACGAGCGCTCACGGTCCGGCTTCAGCGAGTGGCACTCCGACGTCTACTACCAGAAGGACATCACACCGCTGCTCTCGCTGGTGGAGTGGGCGGACGACGCGCTGCTCGCCGAGCGCGCCGCGATGGTCCTCGACCTGGTCTTCCTGGACGTGGCCCTGCACCTGCACCGCGGGAACTTCGGCGCCACCCACGGCCGCTCCTACGTGAAGGACAAGCCCACGGCCCGCAACCAGGACAACTTCCATTCCAGCCGGATGTTCTTCGACGACACCGAGCTGCCCTACCACAGTCGCTCGGCGCCCGACGCGACCCTGCTCGCGCGCGCACGCCACTACCGCCTGCCCGAGGTCGTGAGGCAGATCGCCGCCCACGACGACCCGATGGTCGACCGGCAACGGATGAACCTCTACCTGCCCGAGGAGCCGGACCCCGATCCCGACGTTCCGCCGCCGCCGGCGCCCGAGGGTCTCGACTTCGACGACGAGTCCAACCTCGCGTTCTGGTGGTCGCAGGCCGCCCAGACCACCTGGCAGCTGGTTCCGCTGACCCTCGAGGTCGCCGAACGCGAGCAGCTCTGGGACAACCAGTTCGCGGACTTCAAGCAGCTGCGCGATCTCGTCTGGGTGGAGGGCGACCTCGAGCAGACGGTGCGGAACGCCAGGCCCTTCCTGGTGCTGCTGTGGCGCGCGATCAACCAGGCCCTGCTCAACGAGGTCAACACCTACACGTACCGGACCCGGGACTACATGCTCTCGACCGCCCAGGACTACCGGAAGGGTCTGCGCGGCTCGCAGACCCACATCTCGCAGGCGACCCTCTCCGAGAACGCCGTGGTCTTCACCCAGCATCCCACCTACGACCCCGGACCGGGACCGCACCCGGGTTGGAACTGGCAGAAGGAGGACGAGCCCGGGCCCGGCTTCCTGACGGGCAACGGGGCGGAGCCACGCGCCGCGCAGCACCGAAACGTCGCCATCCTGCTCTACGCGCCGCAGTACGCGCCGATTCCCCTGCTGGGTCTCACCTACCTGGACGAGACCCACGCCTACTTCCCCCAGGCGCACTTCGACGAGATCGACGAACGGGTCGTCGCGGCCGGCAGCTGGACCTTCGGGCGCAAGGACGAGGCCTACGTGGCGCTCTTCTCCAGGAATCCCACGAGCTGGCGCGAAGGTCGACCCGAGGTCCACGAGAACGGCGGGCTCCCCTACGACCTCGCGGCGCCGGGAAGCCAGAACGTGTGGATCGTCGAGCTCGGCAGCGAGAGCGAGTGGGGATCCTTCGAGGCGTTCCGCGACGCCGTGGCGGACGCGGTCGTCGAGACCTCCGCCGCTCCCGACCAGGAAGGTGACGGCTTCCCGGACGGATTCGACGTCGTGTACGAGTCGCCCAGCCAGGGCACGATGCGCTTCGGTTGGCACGCTCCTCTGGAGGTCGAGGGCGAGGAGATCCCCCTCGCCGACTATCCGCGCTTCGACAACCCCTTCGTGTCGACGGCCTTCGGCGAGACCCGCTACTGGGTGAGCGACGGCGAGTACCACCTGTGGCTCGACTTCTCGGAGAGCCGCCGGACGGCACTCGGGCCCCGACCGGAGAAGCGATGGCGCAGCTGGGGTGACGAGTAGACGGCAGGGAGAGCGGGCGCCGCGCCCCCACAGCCGCTACAACCCGCCTCGATGGCCTCTCCCCCGGCGCAGCGTGCCCTCGGCCCGGGGGGCAAGAGCGTCTACGCATCGGGCGACTTCACGCTCAGCACGGCGCTCGCGGCGCTGTCGCTCATCTACGCGTCGTACTTCCTGACACAGATCGCCGACCTGCGCCCCCTGCTGGCGGGGCTGGTTCCGCTGGTCGGACGGGCGGTCGACGCCTTCACGGACCCGTTGATGGGTCGCATCTCGGACCGGACCCGCGTGCGCGGCGAGCGACGCAGGCCCTGGTTCCTGATGGGAGCGGTCCCCTACGGCGTCAGCTTCGCGCTGCTGTGGGCGGAGGTGCCCTTCGAATCGCAGCTCGGCCTCTTCCTCTACTACGCGGGCGCCTACTGCCTGCTGAGCGTCGCCTCGACGGTGCTCTCGGTCCCCTACCTCGCCCTGCTTCCCGAGATGGCTCCGGACTACGACGAGCGCACCTCCCTCAACACCTACCGCACCGTCGGCGCGACCCTCGGCATCTTCGCGGCCGTCGCGATCCGCCCCCTCGCCGAGGCCCTGGGCGGCGGCGGCACGGGCTATGCGGCGGTCGGCATCCTGTTCGGGGTGGTGGTATCGCTGCCGTGGATCGGGGTGCACCGCGTGACCTTCGAGCGCAATGACGCTCCCACGGAGGCCAGCGGGGCCTCCTTCCGCGAGGCCCTGGTAGCGGTCCTGCGACACCGGACCTTCGCGAGGCTCACGGCGCTCTACATCTTCGGCCGGATCGCGATGGACCTCGCCGGCGCGCTCCTGATCCTCTTCGTCAGCTACTGGCTCGGGCGCACGGGCGACTTCGAGATGGTGATGTTCATCTTCCTGCTCTCGGTCGTGCTGTCGCTCCCCTTCTGGCTCTACGTCTCGCGAGGGCGCGACAAGGCCACGGTCTTCATCTGGGGCAGCGTCTGGTGGATGCTCTGCACCCTGGCGATGGCGACCTTCCAGCCCGACTGGCCTCGGGGCCTGCTCCTTCTCTTCATTCCCTTCGTGGGAGTCGGCTACGCGCTCGTCGACCTGATGCCCTGGTCGATGCTGGGCGAGGTGATCGACGAGGACGAGCTCGGCTGCGGCGAGCGCCGGGAGGGGATCTACAACGGCGTCTTCACCTTCCTGCGCAAGCTCGGCGGTGCGGTGGGGGTCTTCCTGGTGATGAGCGTCCTCGACGTCGTCGGCTTCGAGAAGGGCGAAGAGCAGACCGAGCTCGTGCGTCAGACCATCCGCTTCCTGGCCGCCGGGGGCCCGGCGCTCTTCCTGGCCCTGGCCATCGCCATGGCCCGGGGCTACCCGCTCACCCGCGAGGCCCATGCGCGGATCCGCGCGGAGCTCGAACTCCGACACGGGCAGCAAGCCGGCCCGGGAAGCCCTGCACACGGTGCAGACGCCTAGAGCTTCTTCTCGTAGTTGCGGTAGGTCTTGTAGATGCGCCCGCCCATCTTCTCGATGGGCCCCCGCATCTTGTGGTTGTTCTCGAGGATGAGCGACGCCTCACCGAAGCGGACACCCGCCGCCATGCCCGCTTCCCAGGTCTTCGCGTAGAGCAGGGATCCGAGCGGGAGCTTCTGGAAGTCCTGGCGCACCCCCAGCATGAAGATCCGCAGCTGGTCGATTCGGCGGCGGCCCGCCAGGAAGTGGTACCAGCCGAAGGGGAAGAGCCCGCCCTTCATCTTCTTCACCACCTGGTTCATGTCGGGGAAGGTCACCGACAGACCCACGGCCTCCTCGCCCACCTCGACGATGAAGACGAAGCGCGGGTCGATGAAGGAACGAAAGCCCTGGGCGAGGTACTCGAACTCGGCGCGCTCCATCTTCACGTGCGCCCAGTTGTGCTCCCAGGCGTCGTCGTAGATGGCGTGGAGGATCGCCACCTCCTCGTCGAAGCGCTTCATGTCGACGTTTCGCACCCGCACCTCCGGGTGTCGGTCCAGGGTGCGGTTCGCGATCCGGACGATCCGCTCGTCGATCTCACCCGGCTCGAACGCATAGGCGTACCAGTCCATCACCGGCTCGAGCCCGAGCGCCCGGTAGTGCTTCTCGAACCAGGTTCCGTTGTGCGGGTTGGCGACCATGGGGTCGCTGTCGAAGCCGTCCACCAGCAGGCCGAACTCGTGGTTCGTGTTGAAGTTGAAGGGTCCCAGGGCGCGCTCCATGCCGCGCGCGCGCAGCCACTCGCAGGCGGCCTCGAAGAGCGCTGCGGGAATCTCCTCGTCGTCGGGAAACTCGAAGAAGCCGAAGAAGCCGGCCCCCGGATCCTCACGCTGGTAGTTGCGGTCCACCGCGGCGCCGATGGTCCCCACCGCCTCGCCGTTCCGGAAGGCCATGAAGCAGCGCGTCTCCGCGACCCGGTGGTAGGGATTCACCGCCGGGTCGAAGAAGCGCTTGCGCTCGAAGACGAGGGGCGGCACCCAGTGGGGATCGTCGCGGTAGATCGGCCACCAGCAGCGGACGAAGGCCGCGGCATCCCGAGGCATCGAGACCGGACGCACCTCGACCGGGTTCGTCGACATCGTCTAGCGGCGGTCCGCACAGCGCACCGCGAAACCCCCGATGCGCGCGATCCGCGTGTCCCCGAACGGGGTGCCCACGCCGCTGTTGACGGTGAGCGCGACCGCCAGCTGGCGGTGCGGGTCGGCCCAGGCTCCCGAGCCCCCGAAGCCGAAGTGCCCGAAGCCGGTGGGCACCTTCGCTCGAACCGCGAAGGCGCGGTGGTAGCCCAGTCGCCACCGCATCGAGATCGGGACCACGAGCCCCGCCCCCCGGTTCTGCTCCTGGCCCATGCGGCGCACCGTGTCTGCAGACAGCAGCCGCTCCCCATCGAGCTCACCGCCCTGGGCGAGGCAGGCGTACATCCGCGCCAGCGATCGCGCGGTGAACATGCCGTTGGCGGCGGGGATCGAGGCCCCCCGGAAGGCGTCCGAGTCGAAGTCGAGCTCCTCCATGCCCGGGGGCATCAGGGCAGCCAGGGTCTCCGTGGGGTCGTAGCGGATGCCCACCCGGCGCAGCCGGTCCCGCCAACGGCAGGCGCGCTCCCAGTGCTTGCGGGAGTTCGCGCGCCGCTCTTCCAGGGTCCCGTCGCTGAAGGTCGAGATCAGCTGCGCGCAGCGGTGCATCTGGTCGGCGGGCACGCCGCAGTACAGACCTTCCAGGCGAAGCGGTGCCGCGATCTCGTTCGCGAGCAGCTCCGGAAAGGGCTTGTTGCCCGCGACGCGGCGAACCACCTCGCCCACCAGGAATCCGTAGGTGAGACCGTGGTAGCCGTGGGCGCTCCCCGGGCGGTGGCGCGGGGGGGAAGCCGCGAGTCGCGCCGTGATGCGCTCCCAATCGAGCATCTCGTTCGCGTGCTCGACCATGTCGCGGATCGCGTAGAGACCGGCCTCGTGGCACATCAGGTGCCGGACGGTGACCGCCTCCTTGCCCTCCTGCGCGAACTCGGGCCAGTACTCTGCGACCGGCGCGTCGTAGTCGATCAGCCCCCGATCGGCGTACACGTGGAGCAGGGTCGAAGCCACCCCCTTGGTGGTCGAGAAGGAGACGCTCAGGGTGTCCTCCTCCCAGGGGTTGCCCTGGTCGTCGCGGGTCCCGCCCCAGGCATCGACGACCTTCTTGCCTCGGTGGTAGACGCACACGGCGGAGCCGCCCGGCCCCTTGCGCGGAAGGATGCGACGCAGCCCGCGGGCGACGTCGGCGAAGTCGGGGTGGATGTAGCCGTGGAGCATGCGGGCGTCCTCTCGAATCGGCCTCTTGCCGGGCCACTGCATCGGGGAGACTCGGGCGCGAAGAGATTAGGGGACGCAGCGCGTTGAAGCGCGCGTCGATCCGCTCCATGCTCCCCCCATGCGATCCGAGGTCCTCGACCAGCTCGTCGCGCGCTACCTCGAGCGGCCCGTGAAGGCGAGCTGGGAAGGATCGCCGGGCGATCTGCTCCGCGGGGTCTTCGACGACCCCCACCTCGAGCTCGGCGGCCTGGCGACCGCCTGGATGCCGCTCGAGGGCGTGGTGCTGTCAGCGCGACGCGCCGAGCTCCACCCGGGTGTTCCCGCGAGCATCCGGGTCGTCGAGCCGTCCCTGCTGGTGTCCGTGGGGCAGCGCGACGTCTCCCGCTGGGTCGAGCGTTTCCAGCTGCCCTTCGAGCTCCGTCTGACCGACGTCGGAGTCCTGGCGCGCGCCCGCGTGGCCGGTGTTCCCGTGGGAGAGGTCGAAGCGAGTCTCTCGGTGGTGCGCGGCTGGTTCGTCCTGCAACCGCGCCGCGCCTCGCTGCTCGGGGTCCCCAACTACGCGGCCTGGCTCTTCCGCACCTACCTGCCGCTCCCGCCCCTCGCCGAAGGTGCGCGACTGGAGGAGATCGGACACGAAGAAGGCCGGCTGCGGCTGCGATTCGAGCTCGAGAGCTTCGAGGAGGAGCTCACCCCGGGGCTGCTGGGAAGGCTGCAGCGGCGCGTCCTGCCCTGAGCCGGGGCCCGGGACCGGATCCGAGACCGGAAGAGGGGGCAGCATGAGACACGGAACACGACTCGACCCGCGACCGGCGAGAGCCCGCGGCGCCGGAGCCTGGCGACTCCTGTCGCCGTGGGCTTGCCTGGCGCTCGCGCTGCTCGGGCTGGGGTGCGGCGGGGCCTTCAAGCGTTTCGCCTACGAGGGCTTCGACCGCGACAGCTGGCAGCATCCCGAGCGGGTCATCGAGTCCCTCGCGATCGAGCCCGGCATGCGCGTCGCGGACATCGGCGCCGGGGGCGGCTACTTCACCTTCCGTCTGGCGGACGCGGTCGGCCCCCAGGGCCGAGTCTTCGCGGTGGACGTGGACGACGACATGATCACCTACCTGCGGGACGAGGCGATGGAGCGCAGCGCCAGTCAGGTCGAGGTGGTCCCCGAACTCGCCGCGGA
>JANQSB010000481.1 GCA_028284295.1 Myxococcota bacterium
CCGTCGGGTCCACGAGGATGACCACCGGGAACTCGAGCCCCTTGGCCTTGTGGACCGTCATGATGCGAACGCCCTCGGTCCCCTCCTCGACCACCGGCGCATCCTGGGCTTCGCCCCGCTCCGCTTCCCGCTCGAGGTGGTCCACGAAGGCGCGGAACGAGGCAGCCCCGCGGCGTTCGAAGCGCCGCGCCAGGTCGATCACGCGCAGGCAGTTGGCGAGCGCCTGCTCGCCGGTCGGCCAGATGGCGACGCCCGCGTGGGCGCGCACCGCCGCCAGCAGATCCGACAGGGTCTCGGCGATGGGACGGTGGTTCCGTCGCAGGTGCAGATCGCGCAGGATGGCGAGCGCGTCCTGGACCTCGCGCTCGGGCACGCCCAGGCCTTCGAGAGCCTCGTCGTCGAGACGGCGCATGGCGTTCAGACGCCCGAGGGTGCCGGGCGCGGCTTCCGGACTCCGCACGGCCAGCCGCCACGCGAGCAGGGCGTCGTCGCCCAGGGCGAAGAAGGGCCCGCGCAGGGTCGCGTACACCGCCAGCTCGTCGTCGGGCCACTCGATGGCGGTCAGCGCGTTGCGCAGCGCCTGCACCTCTTCGCGCTCGTGGAAGGAGCGCCCGCCGACGAGCACGTGGGGAACCCGGCGCGCCTCGAGGGCGCGCACGTAGGGCCGGGTCACGTCGCGGCCGAAGCTCTTGAAGCGGCGAAACAGGAGGCAGACGTGCCGCGCCCGGATGCGCTCGCGGGCGCCGGATCCGTCGCTCGCCTCGATGGTCCAGCCGCTCTCCTCCACGAGCCAGTCGACGAAGGCGCCCACGGCGTCGGGGAGCGATTCGTCGATCTTCCAGTTGACGATCTTGCCGTAGTCGCCGTAGGGACGCGGCACGGGAAGGGCCACGACGCCCGGGCGCCCCTCGGCCTCGGCCCGCCAGGGCTGCAGGGCCACGTACCGCGCCTGCGTCCCGCCTTCGGCATCGGGGCGCATCAGCGGCTCGAAGGACGCGTTGACGGCCTGTTGCAACGAAGGCAGGCTGCGGAAGCTGGTCGTCAGGTGGACCACCTCGGCGCCGCGCTCGAGCAGCAGCCGCTTGGCATCCTCGTAGATCTCGACGTCCGCGCGCCGGAAGCGGTAGATCGACTGCTTGGGGTCGCCGACCAGGAAGAGCTTGCCGGGGATCGGTGTCACCCGGCGCCAGTCGCTCTCGGCCGGGTCGTCCGCGGCGAGCAGCACCAGCAGCTCGGCCTGGAGGGGATCGGTGTCCTGGAACTCGTCGACGAAGAAGTGGCGGAATCGCTGCTGGAGGTCGGCGCGGACGCCGGCATCGTCCCGCACCAGGTCGCGGGCGCGCAGCAGCAGGTCGAGGAAGTCGAGCCGGCCGGCTGCGCGCTTCTCGGCATCGTAGTCGTCGACCACCGGCCGCAGCTCCTCCCGCAACAGCGCCGCCAGGTCTGCGTCGGACTCCTCGAGCAGGGCGTCGAGTCGCGCCTTGACGTCGTCGCGGCGCAGGATCACGTCCGCACGCTCGAGCCCCGGCGCATAGCGACGCTTGGCGAAGCCGCGCCAGTGCCAGTGCGTACGCGCGGAGCGCCCGAATTCGCGCAGCTCGGCCTCCAGACCGTCGTGGTCGCGGTCGCGGACCGACTCCCGCAGCGCGGTCTCGCGACAGAAGTGCTGGATCTCCTTCAGGTTGCGCGCGAGCCAGTCGTCCGCGCGCTCGGCCTGGTCGGCGAGCTCGCCGACGGCGGCCAGCTCCTCCATCACGGCGTCGATCTCCGCGTTGCGATCGAAGGGCTCGCGGCGCCACGGCGCCGGAAAGTCGCGATGGTCCTGCAGGCTCGCCACGGCTCCGCGCAGCAGCTCGCGGGGTCCGGCTCGGTCGAAGGCGCGCACGCGGCGTCGCAGCACCCGGCGCACGCCTTCGGGTGGCTCGGCCAGCACCTCCTGGAACCAGCGCTCGAAGGCCCGCTCGAGCAGCCCCTCGGCCTCCTCCGTGGGAGCGACCTCGAAGAGCGGATCGACGCCGGCCTCGACCGGACGCTCGTGGAGCAGGTCGCCGCAGAACGCGTGGATCGTGCCGATCCGGGCCAGCTCGAGCTGGGAGAGCGCGACCTCGAGCCGTTCGCGTTCCGCATCGGAGGCGTCGGGGGCCTCGCGAGCGGCCTCGATCTCCGCCCGGAGCCGCAGCTTCATCTCGCCCGCCGCCTTCTCGGTGAAGGTGACTGCGGCGATGCGGTCGAGGCTTCCCGCGCCGCATCGCAGGAGCGAGACGATGCGCGAGACCAGCGCGCTGGTCTTGCCCGTGCCGGCGGCGGCCTCGACGAAGAAGGTGGTCTCGAGGTCCTCGCGAATCCGCCGACGCGCCTCCGCGTCGGCCACGACGGGCTGCGTCCGGGAGCCGGAGTCGGTCGGCATCAGAGGGCCTCCCGCAGCTCGCGCAGGCCGGCCAGCCGCTCGGGCTCGTGGGTCTTGCGCGAGACCCGCAGCTCCTCGTAGGGACCGCAGACGCGCCGGTAGTCGCAGTAGCGGCAGGCGCCCTCCCCCGGCGCCGCCGGCAGGAAGGGCTCCTCGAGGGCCGCATCGACGACCCGGGCCACCAGCTCGGCGCTCTGCCGGGCCCGCTCGTCCAGCACCACCTCGCGCTCCGCGAAGGCCCCCGCCGCCGTGCAGTAGTAGAGCCGGCCGGCATCGACGGAACGACCCGGCATCAGCTTCTCGCACGCCAGCGCGTACAGGACGGGCTGCAGCGCCTCGCCCCCGGCGATCACCTCGCCTTCTTCGACCCGCACCTTGCCGGTCTTGTGATCCGTCACCCGCAGCCGTCCGTCGGGGTGGGCCTCGACGAGGTCGATCGATCCCCGGAGCCGAAGGCCGCAGTCGAGCGAGACGGGCTCGGTGGTGGAGTGACGGTCCCGCTCGCGACGGATCGGCAGACCGAAGGACAGCTCGAAGAAGGAAGGCACGAAGCCCGAGTCGTCCTCGGCGCCACGACGCAGCCACTCGCGCAGGTCGGCGCGCACGGAGGTGATCCCGTCCTCCCAGACACGCTCGATCGCCGGCGCCAGCTCGTCGCGATAGCGCGCGGCCACCTCTTCGAGCTCCTCGTCGAGGATCGCGTGCGCCTCCGGAAGGGCACCGGGGGTGACGGGCAGCGCGCCGATCTCCTGCAGCCGCGTGAGCAGCTGGTACTGCACGTCGTGCACCAGGGACCCGCGCTGCAGCGGCTCGATCTCGTCGATGGCGTCCGGCTCCTCGCGAGGCGCCAGCCGATGGACCGCGTAGAGGAAGAAGCTGTATGGACACTTGGCGAAGTGCTGGAGTGCCGTGGGCGAGAAGCTGCGCGCGGCGATGCGCTGCTCGGCCATGGCCGCACGCGCGCCCGGAACCCAATCTCCCTGGACCGGCGGAGCCAGGCCGTCGGCCTGGGTCCAGCGCGGCAGCCAGCGCCGGGCCCGGAAGCGCAGGGCCCGCCCCAGGTGCGGGTTGGCGCTGAGCAGGTAGCGGGCCGTGCCCACGCTCTCGGCCTCGGGCTGATCGAGCAGCCCCTCGAGAAGCGAGAGGTCGTGCTCGGCCTCGTCGATGGCATCCTCCGGCCGGGCCGGCGCCGGCCAACCCACCCGGGCGCCGGCCACCTCTTCGGCCCGTGCCGCCAGGGAATCGAAGCCGGGCAGCTCGCCTTCGGCGGCACGCAACGCTT
>JANQSB010000270.1 GCA_028284295.1 Myxococcota bacterium
GCTGCGCGCAGGGGCCGCTTCTCGACCACCGCGAGGGCATGCCAGGTGCCGCCCTGTCGGTCCCGCCACGTCTCGGCCACCCGTACGCCGTCGAAGCTCGCCTCGGTCTCCACCCGGGTGTCGATCTCCAGCGTCTCCACCAGGGTGGACCGCGGCGCGTCGCCTTCGTCGCGAACCACCGTCGACCGGGCGCGATCGCGCACCACGCTCTCCACCCGGGAGCGGAAGACGCGGGACAGCTCGGCCCGTGCGCTGCTTCGCGCCGAGTCGTCGCTGCTGCCCGAGGCGCTCGCCGTCACCCAGTTCGAGTCCGGATAGGCGGCCGGCGGTCCGGTCACCCAATCGGGCGCCCCACCACCCGGGACCGCGCAGGACCCCGATTGCAGGACCAGCACCAGCCCGAGCACCCACCCCCACGACTTTCGCATCGGCGCGCGAGCCCTCACTCGACGGTCCTCACGATGACGAAGTGCAGACCGCCCGCCTCGACCCGAACCGGCCGCAGCTCCTCGCGGACGACACCGCCCCGTCCGTCCCGGAAGACCAGCCTCAACTCGTGCTCCCCCTCCGTGAGTGCCAGGCGCGCCAGCCAGATCTCGTCGGGCACGGTGAACCAGGCCCGCTTGTCGGCCACCTCGGACGCCGTGCGCGCCACCGCAGAGCCTACAGAAAAGAGTGCCCCCGCCAGACCACCATACTCTCCACCGGCCTCGCGGATCGCCTGCTCGGCGATCTCGCTGAGCACGTACTTGACCACCGCGCGGGCGATGGCCTTGGCCCGCACCCGATGGATGCGATCCGCCAGGTCCTGCTCAGCGATGGCTCCGATGTCGACCATCCGCTCGGCGGAGATGCTCCGCGGCGCGCCCTCGGCCGCGACCTCGAGTCGGGCGATACGACGGGGCACGGCCCGGTAGCTGGGGAAGGCCACGCGCACCACGTCACTGGCCAGTACCGAGGTCGCGATCTGGCCCGCGCGCGCGATCTTCTCCTTGTCCTCGCCGTCGACGTCGATCTTGTAGACCAGTGGCCAGCCGTCGACCACGGCCACGTCGACGAAGGTGTCGATCTTGAAGGGCGCGCGACCGTTGTAGTGCAGCACCAGCACCTCGCCGCCCGGCGCCTCCTCTTCGGCGAAGAGCTGCTGGCCGAAGATGCGGCCCTGCTGCAGCGCGACCGGTACGTCCCGCGGCGGCGAATCGAGCAGCATCGCCAGTCCGGCCTCGGAGCGCACGAGCCCTTCCGGCGGAGCGGTCCCGTACAGCTCTTCGTGCGACGTGTAGGCGTGAAGCGCCTTCTTGTAGGCGATCCAGGCCTCGTCGGGATCGCCGTCCCGCTCGAAGAAGATGCCCGCCAGGTAGTGGCCGAAGGCATCGTCGCGATAGCTGTTGTCCTGCTCGCCGTCGACCACGAGCTGACGCAGGAAGAAGTTCAGCTGGCGGATCTCCACCAGCGCCTCGTCGGTCTGCCCGAGCGCCTCGTAGTTGATCGCGCTGAAGACATGGATGAGGGCGCGCTCGAAGTTCTCGCCGTAGTAGGGACGCGTGTTGTCGTTGGCGAGGAAGGTCCCGGCCTCGGCGCTGACGCTCTTGGTGTAGTGGAGCTCCGCCTCCCGCTTCGCGATCTCGAAGCTCGCGTTGCTCTCCGCGAACTCGCCCCGGTAGTGCTGCAACATGCCGCGTTCGAGGTGGTAGAGGACTCGGTTCTTCTCGCCGAAGTCGTCCTCCGCCCCTTCGAGAACGGTCAGCGCCGCGTCGTGGTCGCGGGCCTCGAGGTGGGGAAGCATCTCCTTGTTGACGTCGGAGGGGCTGACGCAGGCCGCCGAGGCGGCAATCGTGAAGCACGCGGCCAGCAGGCGCGACAGCGTTCGACGGGTCATGGGCCCGCGTCCCCGCTAGAACCGCACCTTCTTGTAGGTGACGGTCTTCTTCAGCTTCTTCTGGCCGATCCAGACCTTGCGATTGGTCTCGAGGTCGACCAGCTCGAGCTCCACCTGGTAGAAGCGGAGCTGCTCCTTGCCGGCGGCGTCGAGGATGGAGTGGATCTGACCCTGCAGCATGAAGTCGGCGCCGAGCTCCTTCCCCATGCTCTTCGCGGTCTCGATGCTGGCATGGGTCTGCTGGTCTTCGCGCTCGCTGCGGATCTCCGTGCGCTCGTCCGCCGCGGCCACCACGTCCACCCGCCCGGAGTTGACGAAGGCCCGCTCCAGGTCCTTCACGAAGGTCCGGGTGTCCAGGTGCTCCTGACTGCGGTTGCGGACGCGGCCGACGATCACCCGCGGAACCCGCCCGAAGCGCGCCGAGGCCTTCTCCGACCAGGGGTTGCCCAGCGCATCGGCGACCATCTCCTCGGATACCAGACGCGAGTCGGTGTCGTTCCAGTAGCCGCTCAGGTCGATCTCGGCATCGGCGTCCCGCCGCGCCACGGTGGGCGCCGACGAGCAGCCGACGATTCCCGCGCCGAGGAGGACCACGAACGCGGCCCGGAGCACGCGCGACGCGAGAGCCTTCTTCGAACCCATGCCGAGAGCATCGTCGGAGGAGCCCGCGGGGTCAATGGCGGGCGCCCCTCCGGCGACGGATGGGCCGACCGGCTCACTGCCCGCCCGCGGAACATTTCGTAATCTGCGGGCCACCCAGACTCGAGGCATGCATTCCGCCAGCTGCACGCCGACCGTGGAGAGGAGCCTGTCCATGTACCCGTCCCTTCGCATGCGTCACCACGCGCCGCGCCGCGCGCAGACCGCGATCGCGGCGATCCTGGCTTGTTTCGTGATCTCCTTCGCGGTCTCGTGCGCGTCGGCGCCCGAGCGCAAGCGACCCATCCAGGCCAAGCCCCGGAACGAGCTGGCAGGGGCACCCGAGTGGATCTCGCGAGGCTGCGCGGCCTACTGGGCGGACGCACCCTCGCGCGGCGTCTGCGGGGTCGGCTCGGCGAGCGGCAGCCGGAACATCGCGCTGACCACCAGCACTGCGGAGGGGCGGGGGCGCACGGCGATCGCCCGCTCCCTCGACACCCGGGTCCAGGCCATGCTGAAGGACTACCAGGCCACGACCACGGGCGGCGACGAGTTCGGAACGGCAGCGGCCGACGAGCAGCACATCGTCGACGTCAGCAAGCAGCTCACGAACGGCAGCCTCGGGGGCGCCGAGCGGCGCGACCTGTGGATCTCACCGTCCGGCGTCGTCTACGCCCTGATGGTGCTCGACCTCGAGAAGTTCCAGGGCGCGGTCTGGCAGATGAAGAGCCTCTCCGAATCGGTCCGACGCCACGTCGCCACGGAGGCCGCGAAGGAGTTCGACGGTCCGGCGGCCGACAGCGGTCCGGACACTCCGGTCGCCGGCGCCCCGGTGGTGCTGGTGACCCGGGCCCAGCTCGACGCCCTGCCCGACGAGTCGCCGGTCGCCTGGGGCTCGAGCGAAGACGACGCCGACGGTCCCGTGATCCAGATCGACAGCCCCGAGAACGGCGGTGTCTACGAGGGCCCCTTTCCCATCAAGGTCGCCTTCCGGAACAGCCCGGAGGGGCACGCGGTGGACATGGAGACCCTCAAGCTCGAGTACAAGATGGCCTGGGGCATCGACATCACCGACAAGGTCCGGGACTACATCGACGGCACCCAGATCGACGTCGCCGAGTCCGAGCTGCCCGAGGGCCGTCACACCGTCGAGATCGAGATCCGCGACGTGGAGGGGCATCGCAGCTCGCAGCTCTTCACGGTGACGGTGAAGTAGCTCGCCCCTCGTCGAGGAGGTCGCGAGTGCCGGGGGCGCAGGTCGCGCCGCACCCGGACGGCTTCTGCTAGAACATCGGCTCGGATGGCGGAGAGCAGGCACATCGCGGTCGTGGGTGGCAGTATCGCCGGGCTGGGGGCGGCGCTGGTCCTGAGCGAGGCGGGGCACCGGGTGACGGTGCTCGAGAAGGACGCGACGCCGCTTCCGGCGAGCCCGCTCGAAGCCTTCGAGGCCTGGGAGCGCCCGGGCTCTCCCCAGACCCGCCACTCCCACGCCTTCCTGGCCCGCCTGAACGGCATCCTGCAGCGACGCTCACCCGCCCTGCGCGAGGCGCTGCTGTCGCACGGCGCCTGGGAGCTGCGCTTCGTCGACATGGCCCGCGAATCGCTCGGGGACGACACCCTCGAGTTCGAGCCCGGCGACGAGGAGATCGTCCTGCTCGCCTGCCGCCGGATCACCTTCGAGTGGGTGCTGCGCCGTCACGTGCTGGACGGCGGGCGGGTGCGCTTCCGCGACGGCGTCGAGGTGCAGGGCCTGCTGGCGGACGACAGCGAATCGGGCGCTCCGCCCCGCGTGCGCGGCGTCTCGCTCCGGGACGAGCAGGGTCGGTCGACCGAGCTCGAGGCCGACCTCGTTCTCGACGCCAGCGGGCGCCGCTCGAAGCTCGGTCATTGGCTCGAAGCCATCGGCGCGCCGCCCATGCGCAAGGACTCCGAGCCGTGCGGGATCTTCTACTGCTCGCGCTTCTACCGCACCCTCGACGGGACCGATCGTCCGGAGCTCGGCGGGGTGATGGGCTCGGACCTGGGATACATGAAGTACGGCATCTTCCCCGGCGACGCGGGCATCTTCTCGATCACCCTGTGCGCCTCGCCCCGGGACGACGAGCTGCGCGGAATCCTGCGAACCGCCTGCTTCGAGGAGGCCGTCCGCGCGCTGCCGGCGACCCGCGAATGGGTGGACGAGAGCGTCTCCCAGCCGATCTCCGACGTGCACGCCATGGGAAACCTGAAGAACACGCGCTGCCACTTCGTCGAGGACGGCGCCCCCCTGGCGCTCGGCGTCTTTCCCATCGGCGACGCTCTCATCCACACCAACCCGCTGAACGGGCGCGGCTGCACCCTCGCCTTCGTGAACGCCGAGCTCGTCGCCGACGCCCTGGCCAGCTTCCCCGACGATCCGCTGGCCTTCGCGCTGGCGCTGAACGAGGGCGTCGAGCGTGAGATCGTTCCGTGGTACGAGGCGACCCGGGCCCAGGACAGGGACGCGATCGCGGTCGACGAAGCCCAGCAGCGGGGCGAGGACCCGTTCGCCTTCCAGGGCGAAGACGGCAAGGTCGACACGCGGGCCTACATGCGCAGTCTGCTGCGAGACGGCCTGGTTCCGGCGCTGCGCGAGGACCTCACCGTGCTCCGCGCGTTCATGCGCGTCTTCAACCTGCTGGAATCACCCCAGGACCTGATGCGCGACCCGACCATCCTGCAGAAGGTGATGCAGTCCTTTGCCCGCAAGGACGAGCGAGAGCCAGTCGCGCGCGGACCCAGCCGGGAAGAGATGATCCGGCAGCTCCAGGGAGCCCTGAGCTAGTCTCTCGCGTTCCCCGAAGCGCGAGCGCCCCATGAGCAGCGAGAGCCACGAGACCCTCGACGCCCTGCGACCCGGACAGGAGATCCTGTTCGGCGGCAATCGCGTCGCGCGAGTCTCCGACGAGCTCGCCCGCGCTTTCCAGCCGGGAGACCAGCTGCGGGTGGTCGAGGCGACCGGCGAGCTGCTGCACCTGCCCGCCCACGAGGCAGCCGTGGCGAAGGGCGCGGTGGACCGGGCTCACGCGGCGTTCCGTGCGATGGGCCAGGTGGGCGACGAGCAGATCTCGCGCTTCTACGAGGAGTTCGCGTCGCGCCTCGAGTCCGAGGAGATCTGGGCCGAGATCGCACGGGTCAACGCCTCCGACGTCGAGGCCGCCCAGGCGAAGGGCCGGTCGACCACGCGCCTGGTCGCCAGCGACAAGCTGCGCCGGGACATGATCGACGGCCTGCGCGGCTGGATCGACATGGACTCCCAACGCGGACGCGTGATCGAACGCGTCGAGCACGGAGACTGGGAGGCCTCGCTGGTGGCGTCGGAGCTCGGCGTGGTGGCCTTCGTCTTCGAGGGGCGACCCAACGTCCTGGCCGACGCGACGGGAGTGCTTCGCGGTGGCAACACGGTGGTCTTCCGGATCGGAAGTGATGCGTTGGGCACCGCCCGGGCCATGATGCAGCTCGCCCTCGACCCGGCGCTCGCCGCCGCCGGGCTTCCCGAAGGCGCAGCAGTGCTGGTGGAGAGCGCCGCGCACGCCGCCGGCTGGGCTCTCTTCTGCGACCCCCGGCTCTCCCTGGCGGTGGCGCGCGGATCGGGCCGCGCGGTCGAGACCCTGGGCGCCCTGGCGCGGCAGTCGGGCGTCGCCGTCAGCCTGCACGGCACGGGCGGAGCCTGGATCTTCGCGAGCGAGACCGCCAAGCCCGAGGCACTCTCGCGGGCCGTCGTCGAGTCGCTCGACCGCAAGGTCTGCAACACCCTCAACGTCCTGTGCCTGCCCCGGAGCCGAGCCGCCGAGCTGACGCCCGTCTTCCTGGACGCGATGACCCGGGCCGGGGACGCGTTGGGCCAGCCCTACCGCCTGCACGTGGTGGAGGGGGACGAGTCTGCGATCCCCGACGCGCTCTTCGAGCAGCGGGTCGCGGTGACCCGCGCCGAAGGAGTGGTCGAAGAGCCGCGCGCGGACGTGCTGGCGGAATCCGGGCTGGCCACCGAATGGGAGTGGGAGCAGACGCCCGAGGTGACGCTGAAGATCGTCGACGACCTCGACCAGGGCATCGACCTCTTCAACCGCTACAGCCCCCAGTTCGTCGCCAGCCTGGTCGGCGAGGACGAGGACGAAGCCGAACGCTTCTACCTGCGCGTGAACGCGCCCTTCGTGGGCGACGGTCAGACGCGCTGGGTGGATGGCCAGAAGGCCCTCGGGCGCCCGGAGCTCGGGCTCTCGAACTGGCAGCACGGACGTCTCTTCGGACGCGGCGGCGTGCTGAGTGGAGACAGCGTGTTCACGGTGCGGACCCGCGCACGCCGCAGCGACTGACGCTCCCGGACGCGCCGGCCGGCCCGCCCGTTCAGCGCTTCGACACCTCGACGACGAAGCGGGCGATGTCCGGCCCGGACTCGCGCCCCGAGTCGACCAGGCGTCGGTCGCCGTCCCCCACCAGGGTCGGTCGCTGGCGCCGATCGCGAACCAGCGCGCGCATGGTCTTCGTCACGTAGCGGTGCAGCTCACCCGAGGTGATGCGGCCGTCCCGATCGCCGTCCGCCCAGCCCCGCAGTCCGCCGAGGGCGAGGTAGCTGAAGGCCGGTCGGTCGGCGCCCGGTAGCGGGCCCGCATACTCGTCGCTGCCCGCGGCCGTCAGGAGCAGGGTGCGCGGATCGCCCTGGGCGGCCGGCGCCTGCACCACGAGGGGCTGGAGCCCGGCCACCAGCTGGGCGCCGGTGGTCGTCCGGCCCGAGAAGCAGGCGTCGAGCAGGACCTGGACGTTGCGGGCCCGACTCTCCTGCAGGGTCTCCAGCAGCTCGCTGCGCCGCATGCTGCGCGCGGCGATGCTGCGCGCCTTCTGCTGGGCATCGAAGCCGACGAGCAGGCCGT
>JANQSB010000271.1 GCA_028284295.1 Myxococcota bacterium
GGCTGGCTGCCGACCGTCGTGGGCGACTCGAAGGTCTCCACCGGAGGGAGGTCGTCGCGCAGCAGCGCCCAGAAGACGAGTGGGAACTCGATGAAGACGGTCAACGCGGTCAGGAAGAGGACGCCGCCGCGTGCGACCCGGGTCGCGAGCAGACCGTCCTGCAGGACGCCGTACACGATCCCCAGGGCGACCCCGGTCATGGCGAAGCCGGAGAAGGACATCACGATGAACTGACGGCGGTCGTTCCGCTTCGAGTCGAAGCTGAAGAGCGAGATCGCGGTCAGGCTCGAAGGAGCCGCGACGCGACTGCCCGTCGCGAGCGCGCCGGCCAGGTGACCCCACTCGTGCCCCAGGTAGCAGGCGACGGCGACGGCGAGTCCGAGCAGCACACCGACGAAGTCGGCCAGCGCGGACTCCGCGGCCGAGAGTGGCGCCAGGAAGGGCCACGCCCCGACCACGGCCGCTGCGATCGCCAGGTCCCGCAAGCCGAGTCGGAAGAACACCTCCGAAGCGTAGCCGACCCGGACCGGGCGAGAGGGTCGCGCGTCGGGAGGTGGCGGGGCGGATGGGGACACGCGGGCGTCCTAGAATCCGCGTCTGACACCGGGAGGTCCCCACTGCTCGAGCGGCTTCGTGAAAGGCAGGAGTGGAAGTTCCTGGGCGTCCTGCCCCGAGCAGACCCCGGACTGGCCATGGCGTGGTGGGTGCTGCTGGTGCTGCGCGGGCTGTTGCCCGCGGCCTTCGCCATCGCCATGGGCATCCTGGTGGCTGCCGTGGAGGGCGGGGACTCGCTCTTCGGTCCGCTGTCCGTCGCCGGTGCGGTCTTCGTCGCCTTGCAGGTGCTGACGCCGGTCCACCAGTCCGTCAGCGCGAACCTGGGCAGCCTCACCGCGGCCTGGCTCTACGACCAGCTCACCCGGGCCTGTGTCGAGCCGCCCGGCATGGGCCACCTGGAAGACCCCGACCTGGCCAACGACCTGTCCATGGGGCGCGACTTCGACATGGGCATCGCCGGCCCACCGCTCAACATCTCCATGGACTTCATCGCTTCGGGACTGGTGGAGATGGTGGCGGGGCTGGCGTCTGCGGCCGTGCTCTTCGCCTACGCGTGGTGGGCGCCGCTGCTGCTCGGCGGGGCCTGGCTCGCCACCCACTACCTGCTGCGCGAGAGCGGGGTCTGGAAGGACCGCAACACCGAGGAGGTGCGCGAGGCGCAGCGCCAGGCCGACTACGCGTATCGGCTCGCCGTCGATCCGCCGTCCGCCAAGGAGCTGCGCCTCTTCGGCCTGAGCGGCTGGACGGTGGATCGCTTCCGACAGAGCCGCCGTCGCCTCTTCGATCTGCAGTGGAAGGCGACGAGGCTGCGCGAGCGGCCGGTGGCCTGGAGCCTGCTGGTGGTGGTGGCCGCCAACGTCATCGTGTTCGGGTCGCTCGCCGCATCCGCGCTGGACGGCGGCGTCGCCCTCGGGCAGGTCGTCACCTTCGCCCAGGCAGGCATCGGCACGAGCATGATCGCCTTCGGTGGGCTCTCCTGGGCGCTCGACGGCGCATCGGCGCCGGCCGCCGCCGTGCTGCGGCTCCAGGACTCGATGGCGCGCAAGGGCGCCTTGCCGTCGGGCGCGAGCACGGCCGATGCCATGCCCGCTCGGGAGATCCGCTTTCGTGACCTGCGCTTCGGCTATCCGTCGTCGTCGGCGCCCATCCTCGAAGGCCTCGACCTCACGATCCCGGCCGGCTCGTCCCTGGCCATCGTCGGGCAGAACGGAGCGGGCAAGACCACTCTCGCGAAGCTGCTGTGTCGCCTCTACGACCCGCAGCAGGGGGCCATCGAGGTCGACGGAGTCGATCTGCGGGAGCTCGACCTCGAGTCCTGGCGTCGCCGGGTCACCGCCGTGTTCCAGGACTTCATCCGCTTCGAGCTCTCGTTGCGGGAGAACGTGGCTCCGGCGGGCGCGCCGGACGAGGTCATCGAGCGCGCCCTGGTCGCGGCGGGTGCCGGCGACCTGGGCGATCTCTCGACGATCCTCTCCAAGGCGTACGCGGGCGGCACCGACCTGTCGGGTGGACAGTGGCAGCGGATCGCGCTGGCACGGGCGCTGTGCGCGGTGGAGCAGGGCGCCGGCCTGGTACTGCTGGACGAGCCGACCGCGCAGCTCGACGTACGGGGAGAGGCCGAGATCTTCGATCGCATCCTGGCCGCGACCCGTGACACCACCACCATCCTGGTGTCCCACCGCTTCTCGACGGTACGGCACGCCGACCGCATCTGCGTGATCGAGCACGGCCGCGTGGTCGAGCTGGGCAGCCACGACGAGCTGATGGCGCGCGAAGGGCGCTACCGGACCATGTTCGACCTGCAGGCGAGCCGCTTCGGCGCCACCGAAGACGAGGAGGGCGTGGCCTATGACGTCCTCGTCTGAGAGCGGCGACAGGCTCGTGCACGACGACATGCCGCCGGCTCTCTCGTCCATGTGGCGCGCGTTGAAGCGCGGCTACGAGGCCGAGCCGCTGCTGCTCGTCGTGGCGTTCGCGCTCTCCCTGCTGGCGGCACTCCCCGATGCACTGCTCGCCCTGTGGCTGAAGCTGCTGGCGGACGGGCTTCTCGCTGGCGAGGGGGGACTCGTGGTCGCTGCCTCCGTCGGCCTCGGTGTCTCGGCGGCCGCGACCTGGTTCCTGCGCGTCGTCAGCGACCGCACCCAGCGGCGATTCCGCGACCGGGTGACCATCGCCCTGGAGTCCCACGTGGCGCGACTCCAGGCCTCCGTGGCGACCATCGAGCATCACGAGCGACCCGAGTACCTCGATCGGCTGGCGGTGCTGCGCGATCAGGTCTTCGTGCTCGACCACATGTACATGTCCCTGTTCACGACCTGCGGCTGGATCCTGCGCCTGGGGGTGACGGTCTCGCTGCTGGTTTGGATCCACTGGGGGCTGCTGCTGCTGCTGGTCTTCGCCCTTCCGACGGTGCTCACCTCTTCGTGGCGGCCGGGGGTGGAGCGCGTCGCCGAGGAGAAGGGCGCGTCCGCGGACCGGCTGGCCCGGCATCTCTTCCTGACCGCCACGACGGCGCCCCCGGGCAAGGAGGTGCGGGTGACGGGAGTCGGTCGGCGTCTGGTCGACCAGCGCCGGGCCGCCTGGGACCGCTGGTACGGGCCGGTCTCGCTCGCGCGCTGGGGCAGTGCGTGGTGGCACAGCCTGGCGTGGGCCGTCTTCGGCGGCGCCTACGTGGGCTCGATCGTCTTCGTCTCGGCCGGCCTCGGGGCCGGTCCCGGCAACGTCCTGCTGGTGCTCGCGGCGGGCGCCCGGCTCTCCGCCTACCTCGGTGCCACCGTGGGTGAGATCGGCTTCCTGCGCGGCATCTGGCTCGACGGCTCGCGCCGCATGGCCTGGCTGGAGGACTACGCGGACTCCCTCGACGAGTCGGCGGACCTGCCCGTGCCGGACGAGCTGAAGGACGGCATCCGTCTCGAAGGAGTCTCGTTCGCCTACCCGGGGACCGACCGCGAGGTGCTCCAGGACGTCGACCTGCACCTGCCGGCGGGCTCGGTGGTCGCGATCGTGGGAGAGAACGGTGCGGGCAAGACCACCCTGGTGAAGCTCCTCTGCAAGCTCTACCCGCCGACCCGGGGCCGGGTGCTGGTCGACGGCGTCGAGCTCGCCCGCATGCCGGCGGAGGAGTGGCGCGGACGCCTGGCCGGCGCCTTCCAGGACTTCTTCCGCTTCGAGTTCCAGGCGCGTCGGACGGTGGGCGTGGGCGACGTCGTCCGTCTCGACGACGGTCCCGCCGTCGAGACGGCGGTCGGCCGCGCGGGAGCGGAAGACGTGATCGAGCACCTGACCCGGGGTCTCGAGACCCAGCTGGGCCCGAGCTGGCCGGAGGGCGTCGAGGTCTCGTTCGGGCAGTGGCAGAAGCTGGCCCTGGCCCGGGGCTTCATGCGCGACCACCCGCTTCTGCTGGTGCTCGACGAGCCCACGGCGGCCCTCGATGCGGAGACCGAGCACGCGCTCTTCGAACGCTATGCGGCCGCCACCCGGGGTGACGCCAAGGCCGGCTTCGACGGTTCGCCCGACGGCCGCATCACGGTCCTGGTCTCGCACCGCTTCTCGACGGTGCGCATGGCAGACCGGATCGTCGTCCTCGACGGTGCACGGGTAGCCGAGGTGGGGACCCACGACGAGCTGATGGCCCGGGGCGGACAGTATGCGGAGCTCTACGACATCCAGGCGACCGCCTATCGCTGAGTTCCCCGGGTCGGCTCTCCGGAGGTCGCGACTCCGTAGGAAACGGTGCTGAAATCCACGGGCAGCATCGGCTACGGTTGCCCGCCACCTACCAGGAGGGAATGGAATGGCTACGACCGCTCGTGCGAACACGGTGATCTCCGGTGCCCTTTCGGTCTTCGTCCTGCTCTTCGGGTCGACGCTCGCGACGACGCAGGCCCGGGCCCAGGCCGTCGACATCCCGGCCATCGTCCAGGCCAACCCCAAGGCGCCGAACACCATCGTCATGGCGCAGTACGGGTACCAGTTCGAGGCCGACGTGGACGACGACAGCGAGATCGAGAAGCAAACCGCGCTCTTCGGCGTGAGCCATCGCATCGACTTCGACGAAGAGCTCAGCTTCTTCGCCCTGGGCACCTACACCTTCTACGGCTACGACATCGACTCCGGGGTCCCGAACTCCCGGCAGGGCGTCGCGAACTACCGATGGGACGACGTCCACCGCGGCGTCCTGGCGGGCATCCTGAGCTACCAGGTGGACGAGGACTGGCAGCTCTTCGGCGGAGCCCTGGTACGCACCTGGGGAGAGGGCGGCGCCGACTTCGAGGACACCCTGACCGGGGGCGCCCTGATCGGCTTCGACTGGGCGGCCAGCGACAACCTGTCCCTCGGCCTGATCGTCGGTGCCTTCAGCCAGCTCGAGGACAGCGCCGCGATCATGCCGGTCCCCACCATCGACTGGCGCTTCGCCGAGGGGTGGCGCTTCTACACGGGACTCGTCAGCGTCTTCGACCCGGGCGTCGGCGCCGAGCTGACCTGGCAGGTCGTGGACGAGCTGCAGGTCGGCGCGGGACTGACCTTCCAGAACCGGCGCTTCCGCCTCGACAGCCGCACGCCGAGCGTGGCCGGCGTGCGTAGCGATGACGACGGCGTGGCCGAAGAACGCTCGACGCCGGTCTTCGCCACCGTGCGCTGGCGCCCCACCCAGAAGGTCATGGTGGACCTGCTGGGCGGCGTGACCATCGGCGGACAGCTCCGGGTGGAGAGCGACACCGGCGGGCAGATCGCCGAGCACGACTACGACCCGGCGCCCTTCGTGGGCTTGAGGGGGACGATCGCGTTCTAGCGTCGGCGCGGATTGGCGACGGTCGGGCTCCGTCGTGGCTTCCGTCGTGAAGGAGACCGCGCCGCTGGACGGCGACTGCGACGCGCGCTTCGCGCGCGTTCGTGAGGCCTTCGCGGAGAACTTCCGGCTCGAGGACGAGATCGGCGCGGGCCTGGCGGTGGTCGTCGGTGGACGCCGGGTCGTGGACCTGTGGGGCGGCCATCGGGACGCGGCGCGCCGCCTTCCGTGGCAGCGGGACACCCTCGTCAACGCCTACTCGGTGGGCAAGGGTGTCACCGCGATGCTGCTGCTGGGGCTCGTCGAGCGCGGCGACCTCGAGCTCGACGCACCCGTCGTGCGCTGGTGGCCGGCTTTCGGCGCCGCCGGCAAGCAGGCGACGACCGTCCGGCAGCTGGCCTCGCACCAGGGAGGCCTGCCGGCGGTGCGCGAGCGCCTGCCCGGAGATGCCTGGAGGGACTGGGGCCGCATGTGCGCGGCGCTGGCCGGCCAGCGTCCCTATTGGGAGCCGGGCTCCGCTCACGGCTACCACACGAACACCTTCGGATTCCTGGTGGGCGAGCTGATGCGGCGGGCGAGTGGCGTCGCGATCGGAGACGCCCTCGCGAAGGTGATGGCGGCCCTCGACGTGGACGGGTTCTGGTTCGGACTGCCGGCCTCCGAGCACGGGCGGGTCGCAGAGCTCGTCGCTCCCCAGGCGGTCCTCACCGAACCCGCGCAGTGGGCGAAGGTGTTTCCGCCGACGGGAGACGAGGAGCACGACTTCATGGTGTGGCACTGCTACTTCAACCCCACCGGCTTCTCGGGCCTCGCAAGCGTCAACACCCCGGCCTGGCGCGAGGCGGTGATTCCCTCGACCAACGGCCACGGCACGGCCCGGGGAGTGGCGGCCCTCTACGCGGCGCTGCTCGGGCCGCCGGGCCCGGGGCTGCCTCGCGAGATTCCCTGGCCGGGGCGCGAGCTGCTGCGGGAAGGAGCCTCGGTGCAGGTCGACGGACCCGATCGCGTGCTCGGTCGTCCTTCGCGCTTCGGCATCGGCTTCCAGGTCACCGGCCCCGATCGACCGCTCGGGCGCGGTGAGCGGGGCTTCGGTCACTTCGGCTACGGGGGATCCTTCGGCTTCGCGGACCCCGATGCGGACCTCGCCTTCGGCTACCTGATGAACCGACCGGGAGACCGCTGGCAGACGACGCGGACCGAGCGGCTGGTGGACGCCGTCTACGACTGCCTGAGCTGACGCGCCCGGTCGGCTATCCTGGACCCGTCGGCCCGGTTCCGGAGGCCCCATGAAGGTCACCATCCACTACTGCGGACGCTGAAACTACCTGCCGAGGGCCTCCAGTCTGGCGGCCGCGATCGAGAAGCAGCTCGGCGTCGCGCCCGAGCTCGTCCGAGGCGGCGGCGGCATCTTCGACGTGTACCGCGACGGCGAGCTCGTCTTCTCGAAGCACGAGGCGGGTCGTTTCCCCGAGGACTCGGAGATCCTCGACCGGCTCGAAGCGGGATCCTGATCCATCGCAGCTAGTCCCAGAGCTCGCGGGGATAGTCGCGGTAGAGGTTCGTGTAGCCCTGCTGGTAGCCGCGGTCGGCGCGCCACACCCGCAGCATGTCCGCCGGCGGTGCCAGGTGGTGATTGCTGCGCAGCGGGGTCTTCCGGATTCCCTCGATCACCTGGGTGGCGAAGCGCCGGCTGAACTCCCGTAGCGGCAGCTTCGTCTTCATCAGCGGGTGCATGCAGTCGTGCAGGTCGTAGGCGCGCTCGCCGGGAACCACGAAACGGGGTTCGTAGTCGGCGTACTCCTCGGTGCCCGGGATCGGCGTGAAGCAGGTGAAGCTGCATTGGGAGGGCGGCATGGCACGCACGTAGGCGCGCAGCTTCTCGAAGTCGTCCACGTCGTACTCGCCGCGCAGGATGAAGGCCGCGTGCACCACGACGTCCATGGCGCGCAGGGTGTCGAGCGCCTGTTCGTTGGCGCGGACCGTGCTGGCCTTCGAAGCGGCCTTCAGCTCGGCGTCGTCGATGAACTCGAAGCCGATGAAGATGCCGTCGAGGCCGACCTGCGCCCATTTCTTCAGAAGCTCGGGAGATCGGTTCACCGTGGTCGAGCGGGTCCAGGCGAAGTAGCGCTTGCGGATGCCGCGCCGCTCGATCTCCTCGGCGAGCTGCCAGGAGAAGTCCTTGTCGATGAAGTTCTCGTCGTCCGAGAAGTACACGTAGTCGGTGGGCAGGCGTTCGAGCTCGTCGCAGACCGCGTCGACGGGTCGCGGTCGGTGGGTCTGCTGGCTCAGGTGGGGAACCACGCAGAAGGAGCAGCGCATGGGACAGCCCCAGGAGCTGCGCACCATGGAGACCGCCGGGAACACCGACGCGAAGCGGGGCAGCTTCTCGGCCGCCCAGATCGTGTAGTAGCTGCGCGGGTTCCACAGGTCCCGGCGCGGCCAGGGCATGTCGGCGGGGTCGGTGGCCAGGGGCCAGCCGGCGGCGGCCGCGTGGTCGTAGCCCGCGCCCGGCACCAGCAGGTTGGGAATACCCGCGAAGTCCTTGCCCCGGGCGGTGGCCGTCACTACCGCGGGCCAGGACACGCAGCCTTCGCCCCGGACGATGGCGTCGATCTCCGGTCGGTCGAGGTCGTGGGGTGCGGAGGTGGCGTGATGGCCTCCCACGACGATGCGCGTCGACGGCAGGCGCTCGCGCACGCGCCGCGCCAGGGACTTGATGGCGGTGGCCTCGTGGGAGTAGCCCGTGAAGCCGACCAGGTCCGGTCGGAAGCTCCGGAGGGCCCGGTCGAAGCTCCGCTCCGGGCTCCGGTGCAGGCGCAGGTCGAGGACCCGGTAGTCGTGCCCTGGCGCCGCGGCGGCCAGATACCCGAACTCGAGCGGCTCGAGCAGCATGAATCGCTGCAGCCCGAGAATGGTGGCGAGCCGCGCGTGGGGCTTGACGAGCAGGATCTTCTGCGGCGGGTCTCCGGTCGATCCCGCTCGTCCCGAAAGCTGCATGCGGCGCCCCCCGTCCCGCCTGTCCGGTCACTGCCATCATAGACGGGACGGGGCTCGACGCTACATGTCTTCTCCCGTCAGAACGCGTACTGGATTCCGGCCGTGAGGGTCCAGTCGGTCTCGAGCTGCGGGCCGTCGAGATCGCGATAGACCGGCAGGAGCATCTCGAAGGCGAAGCGGAGCCCCTTCAGCGCACCCTTCTTCGTGATGAAGTTGACGCTGGGCCCGATGTCGAGCTGCATGCCGCCGCGCAGGTCGGGATCCGCCGTCGGCACGAAGTCCTTCGCGGGAATCCCCATCGGGGATCCGAGCCGGTCGTCCTGGCCCTCCACGTCGAACCACTGCCGCCACTGAATCCGTCCCCCGATGGAGAACCAGGGGTGGGGCACGGCGGCCGCCCAGCTGGTGAGCATGTACTCGTGGCCGAAGCGGTAGTTCTCGGAGTTGCGGCCCAGCCGGATCGTCCCCATGGCCTGGCTCCCCCAGGAGCTCCAGTCGCCCTGGCCCGAGTAGGTCACCCCCGGAAGCAGGTCGACGGTGCCCGACCCGAGCTGCATCGGGTAGGGGAGCTGGGTGTTCTGGCCCATCGAGGCCGGCGTGTTGTCCTTGCGATCGATCGAGCCGGTGGGCCAGCTGACGCCGGCATTGAGATGGGCGGTGTGCCCGGGTCTTTGGAGCAGGCGGATCAGGGCGGTGGTCTTGATGTCCCCGATCCCGCTGGACCGGGTGGTGAACTTCTGCCCCGTCGCCGTGCGGTGATCCATGTCGATCACCACGAAGGGGAACATCGCCATCAGGGTCACCCAGTCCTTGGGCGCGTACATCGCGCCGACCATGTGCATCTGCATGTTCATCTCGGTCGGGACGACCGGGTACTTCCCGTTGGGCCGCAGGATGCTCCCGGCGGAGACGCTGTCGGTCCCCTCCCGGTTGCCGTCCATGTGCATGCGCATGTAGCGGTACGAGAGCATGAACTCGCCCTCACCGTGCAGGTGGTCTCCCATCACGCCGATGGGGGCATGGCTGTCGGGTCGGGACGCGTCCCAGCCCGGGCCGTGCGAGTGTTCGGTGGACTCGTTCGGGTCGGTCGTTTCTGCGGCGGCCGTGGTCCCCACGGCCGCAGACAGAGCGATCCCGAACAGGACCACCAGGGTCCTTCGGATCGTCATCTTGGACTCCCGTTGCGCCTCGTCTTCGAGGCGACAGGCAGGCGCGCACGCGCGCCACCGGCGGACACGATGTCCGCAGGCGGGCGTGCGCTTCGGCGATGGCACGGGCTCGCCGGGAGCGCGGCTCCGGATCCGGTCCGGAGCGCTCCCGTGAGCGAGCCCGCTGGCGCACGCCTGCTAGATGGGAACGGGGTCGAGTCCGCGGAAGGGAGCGGGCGGGAAGGGACTCTCGGGCTGCGGCGTCGTCGGTGGCGCCGCGGGCGTCAGGCTCGCGTCGGAGCGGGTCGCCAGGACCGGCCCGAGTCTCCCGCCGCTGGACGTCGTGGGCGCGCGCTTTCCGCAGCCGCAGGGGCAGGGAAGATGGATGCGCGTCTCACCGGTCGTCGGTGCCGAGTCGACGGTCGCGACTTCGGGCGGCGCGTGGTGCGCGGAATCGTGTGGAGATTCTCGTCGTGCCTCTCGTTGCGGGTCGGCGCCGTGCGAGGTCGGGTGATGTCCCGCGTGGTGTTCCGCGTGTTCGCCCGCGTGGCGCCCCGCTCCGTGGTGACGAGCGTCGTGACCCGCCGGGTGCCCGCCCGCAGCCGCGCCGTGGCTCCCGTGGTCTGCCCCGTGGGCGTGATGAGCGTGATGGGCGTGGGGATCGCGACCTTCCCCAGCGGTGCGGGGTGGAGCTGCAAGGCTCGGCCGCGGTCCGGAGCGGTCGAGGTCGAGCGTCGGGCAGGGGAGGGTCGCGGCCGGCAGGTAGGCGGCCAGGATCGCCACCGGCAGCAGGCGTTGCGCCGTCTTCGTGCCCGGTCGTCTCATCAACCCCCTCTTCTCGGGGTGCCCGCGGTCACTGCAGGTCCTCCACCACCGTCTCGAACAGGGTCCGGATCTCCTTGGCCATGATCTTGCGCCCGATGCCGTGGGCCGCCGAGCTGCCGAAGCCCGTCACCTGGTCGGTGAAGGTGGCGTTCATGTAGAAGAGGATCGACTGGTCCTCTCCGGCGGGCACGAGGCCCGTGAGGATCTGCAGTGCGTCGAAGGTGTGACCCACGTAGTAGTCGCGCTGCATGCCGAAGAGCGCCTTCTCCCCGCGACGCACGCCGCGATGCGCCAGGATGACGGCCGGGCGTCCGTTCAGGACCTGCAGCAGCCACACGAACTCCGATTCGTCGACCTCACCGGCCTTCGGGAATTCACCCAACCACTTCCGGAAGCCGGGCTCCTCTCGCTCGGTCAGGCTGTTCGGTCCGGGGACGGTTCCGCGCAGGTCCTCGGCCGGTTGCACCGCTTTCCCGTTGCGGTGATACGGCAGGATCCCCTCGAGGCCCCGGGCCTGATAGGCGGCGGCCCGCTTCGCCAGGATCTCGCGGTACGCCTGCATGGCGGCCTTGCCGCGCTCGGCCTTCGATCCGGCGCCCTCGCCGCTGGCCTCGAGCTTCGCGATCTCGGCCTTCGAGAGGTTGAACTCCTTGCCCGGGTTCTTGCCGGCGAGCTTGGCGATCTCCTCCTGGGGGAGCGAGAGCTTCTCGAAGCTCTCCGCCGTGGGGTCGGCGTCGATGCTTCCCCAGTCGAGGATGGTCTTGTCGGCGTCGAGGGCGGCGTTGGTCTTGAAGCGCTCCGCCGCGCGCTCGACGGTGACCGGGGCGAGTGCGAACAGGACGACGTTGAGCTCGTTCTCCTGCTCGTCGCGCAGCTGCCGGGCGAGCACCTTGCCCTTCGCGACCTGCGCCACCTCTTCTTCGCTGAACCCGATGTTGCGGGCCGCCTCGCGCGCGAAGCTCTCGACCGAAGCCTCGTCGCGCGCGGCCGCCGGTCCCGCAGTCCAGACCAGCAGAAGTAGCGCGACCAGAAGCAGTGCGTCTCGCGCCGTGGCGCCTCGATTCCCCACCTGGCCTCCTCCGCGCCGGAGTCTAGTCGCCCGGAACCGGTTTGCCCCGGGGCGGATCGACCCAACGGGCCCGCCCGAGCGGCGTGTACCATGCTGGATCAGCCCGAGTCGGGCGGATCTGGAGGCCGAGATGAAGGTTCTGCGAACGCCGGACGACCGCTTCGAATCCCTGCCCGGCTACCCCTTCGCGCCCTGCTACACCGAGGTCCCGGACGGGGAGGGCGGCAGCCTTCGCATCCACCACGTGGACGAAGGGCCGCGGGACGGGCAGATCGTCCTCTGCATGCACGGTCAGCCGACCTGGAGCTACCTCTATCGGCACATGATCCCGCCGCTGGTGGAGGCCGGGCTGCGGGTGGTGGCGCCGGACCTGGTCGGCTTCGGCCGCTCCGACAAACCGGCCGCCCGTGAGGACTACAGCTACCAGGCCCAGGTGGACTGGCTGGGATCCTGGCTTCGGGCGAACGACCTGGGTGGCGTGACCCTGGTGGGCCAGGACTGGGGTGGTCTCATCGGGCTTCGCATGGTGGCCGACGACCCGGATCGCTTCGCCCGGGTCGTGGTCGCCAACACGGCGTTGCCGGTCCCCGTCGGCGTGACCGAGGAGCGGGCGGCCGCCGTGCGCGCCTTTCGCGAGCAGGCCCCGACGCCCAGCATGGCCGACATGATGAAGGCGCTCTCGAGCCCGGATCCCGAGCGCCCGGAGCGGAGCTTCGCCTACTGGCAGAAGTGGACCTGGGAGACCGAGGACTTTCCCATCGGCATGATGATCGCCGGGATGGTCGACGGTCGTTCGCTCTCGCCCGGGGAGACCGCCGCCTACGACGCGCCCTTCCCCGATCCGTCCTACAAGATGGGGCCGCGTGCGATGCCGAGTCAGGTGCCGACCCTGCCCGACGACCCGTCGGTCGAGCCGAACCGCCGCGCCTGGGAGCTCTTCTCGAAGTGGGAGAAGCCCCTCCTGTGTGCCTTCAGCGACAACGACCCGGTGACCCGCGGTGCCGACGAGCCGTTCCGCGAGCGGGTTCCCGGTGCCCGGGGGCAGCCGCACACCACCATCCGCGGAGGCAGCCACTTCCTGCAGGAGGGGCGCGGAGAGCAGCTGGCGCGCGTGGTCGCGGACTTCGTCCGCGCCAGCTGACGTTCGCGGGGTCCGGCGGTCGCGGCGCCCGGCTCGGGCAGTCAGCGACCGGGCGGGGTCAGCGCCAGGCCAGCCAGGGCCGAGAGTGTGCTGTCGGGCGCGGAGCGGGCGCGCTCCAGCGCGGCCCGCTGCCCGGCGTCGGGGGGCGTGCCCGACTCGATCAGGAGCGCCACCGCGGCCACCCGCTCCGCACTGCCGCCGCGGGAGTCGCCGAGCGCGGCGGGGTCCGCCGCGATGCCCACGAAGTGGAGGCCCGCGATCAGACGGCGCAGGAGCTCGTCGAAGCGCGCCCGGGCTCGTTCGGCTGCCGTGTCGGCCTCCTGCTCGGCGACGGCGGCCCGGTTCTCCCGCTGCACGGACTCTTCGGCGATCTGCTTCGCACGCCCTGCGGCCTCTCGTCCGTCGGCTGCGTCGTTCATCGCCGCCTCGAAGGCCGCGCCCGCCTCCCGCGCCTCCTTCTCTGCGGCGCGAATCTCGGCGTCGAGCCGCTTCTCGAGGGCGCGCGCCTCGGCGCGGGCGCTCGCGTCCGCGCCGCGGTCGGCATTGGCGCGATCGATCGCTTCGTTGAGGCGGGTGACAGTGTCGTTGTAGGCGGCGATCGCCTCCTGCTCGCGCTGCTGCTCGCGCTCCGCCCGCGCATTGGCATCCCGGACCCGGGTGTTGGCCGCGGCCAGGCCCGACTCGGCCGTCGCGATGGCCGCGGCTGCCTCCTGCCCTTCGCGGCGCGCCTCGTCGGCGCGGCGTCGCGCATCCTGGACGCCGCCCGCCTGCGCGGCGAGCACGCGTGTGGCCGCAGCCGTGAAGGCGGCCAGGAAGCCGGGCTCGACGTCCCGCCGCGGGATCAGGCCTTCGCGGCTGGCGCGACGGAAGTCCTCGAAGACCAGATCGAAGGCGGCCGCGGTCTGCACCCGATCGAATCCCTCGGTCAAGGCCCGGACCATCTCCTGGGCGGCGCTGCCGTGCGCGCTCTCCTCGGGACCCAGGGCCTCGATGGCGCGCTCGAAGGCGGGGCGCAGCTCCGGGGGATAGCCCAGCGAGTAGTAGGCGTCGCGCACCGCCGTACGCAGCGCCGCCGGGTCCGCGGGCGGGCGGGCACCGACGACCTCGGGGATGGCACCGCTCTCGAACAGGTGTCGCACCCGCTCCGGGTCGCCGGAGTCCGAGAGGGCGTTCAGCAGCCAGGGCAGGGCAGCGTCCCCCATGGCGAGGATGGCCGGACCGTCGGGGAGCGGCGGCTCCTCGGGGGGCGGTGGCTCGTCGGCGCGCTTCTCGTCGTAGAGCCTCCCCAGGGCATCCGCCGCGTTCCACAGGGACATGCGGTTCGCGCCCCGGCCGCGGCACAGGAAGCGGACGCTCTCGAGCAGGCCGT
>JANQSB010000283.1 GCA_028284295.1 Myxococcota bacterium
GAAGCGCGCGTCGCGCCCCTCTCCCTCGAACGCGCTCGCGAGGAGGCGGCCCGGCTCGGTCTGGCCGACGCCATCGCCGAGCTGAACGTGTTCCGCATCCTGCTCCGACGTCCGCCGCTCGCGAAGTGCGTCAACGACCTGCTCATGACCCTGCTCTTCCGCGGCGAGCTCGACGCGCGGCTGCGCGAGCTCGTCATCATGCGGACGGGCTGGGCGACCGGCTCGGTCTACGAGTGGACCCAGCACTGGCGGATCGCGCTCGAGCTGGGCGTGAGCGAGTCCGACCTGCTGGCCCTGCGCGACTGGCGCTCCCACGACCACTGGTCCGATGCGGACCGGGCGGTGCTGCAGGCGACCGACGAGACCCTGGAAGAGGGCGCGATCTCGAGCCGGACCTGGGCGCTCTGTGCGGAGCAGCTGCCCACGGACGCGCTGCAGCTCGAGCTCACCCTCGTGATCGGCACCTGGCGCATGATCTCCCAGATCCTTCGGAGCCTGGAAGTCCCGCTGGAGGAGGGCGTGGAGCCCTGGCCACCCGACGGGCTGCCGGGCGGTCGCTGAGAAGGGATCGTCGATCCTCTATCTCTGTGCCACCACCAGGCAGGCGCTGGAGAGCAGGGTCGGGCGCAGGTCGTGCAGGCGGCCGAAGCGACCGATTCCGTAGCGCTTCACCTCGCTGTAGCCGTAGCGGCCGAACATCCGGTCGAGCATCGCGAAGGTGAAGTAGTGGACGTGGCCGCCGTCGTGGAGCTCGGTGTCGGTCCGCAGCTTGAAGCCCTCCTCGGGCTTCGAGGAAGGGAAGATCCCGCGGAGGAGCAGGAGTCGGGAGCGCAGGCTCGCGATGTTGGGTGTCGAGATCACGACGTGTCCACCGGGTCGCAGGAGCCGGGTGATCTCCTCCATGGCCGGCCACAGGTTCACGACGTGCTCGATCACGTCCGAGAGCACGATCACGTCGAACCAGGCGTCGTCCCAGGCCAGCCGGCCTTCGATGTTCCCCTCGCGAATGTCACCGTTCAGGCCTTCGAGTGCAGCGGTGGCGACCTCGACGCGCGCGCCCGAGAACTCCACGCCGCACAGCTCGTCGAACTTGTGGCGGAGGTTGTAGAGGAGCTTGCCGTTCCCGCAGCCGACGTCGAGGACCCGCTGGCCGGGTGGGGCGAAGCGGGCACAGCCCTCGAGGCGGTCCCGAGGCCAGCGGTCGAGGCGCAGCTCCTGCCGGCCCGGGGTCTTGCCCCGGTAGACGTCGTCGTACGCGGATCGCAGGCTGTCGCTCATCGATTCGAGGTCTCCGGCGGGCACGGGTCCAGCAGCGGCCGGCGAGGACGATAGCGGAGCGAGCCCGCGGGGCTGCCTCGGCTACGCTACGAGGCCCGACCCGGAGACGAAATGCCCAAGATCACCTTCCTCGGCGCCGGGAGCACCGTCTTCGCGAAGAACGTGCTCGGCGACGCGATGCTCCAGCCGAGTCTCCACGAGGCGGAGATCGCCCTCTACGACATCGACCCGCAGCGACTCGAAGACTCGACGCGCCTCATCGAGGCGATCGACCGCAACTGCAACCACGGTCGTGCCCGTATCTCGGGCTACCTGGGCGCCGAGCAACGTCGCGATGCCCTGCGCGAGGCCGACTACGTGGTCAACGCGATCCAGGTCGGCGGCTACGAGCCGTGTACCGTGACCGACTTCGAGATCCCGAAGAAGTACGGCCTGCAGCAGACCATCGGAGATACCCTCGGCATCGGTGGCATCTTCCGCGCGCTGCGCACCCTGCCGGTGATGCTCGAGATGGCCCGGGACATGGAGTCCGTCTGCCCGGAGGCCTGGCTCCTCAACTACACGAACCCCATGTGCATGGTGACGGCCGGTGTGCTCCAGGCAACCGAGGTGCGCACGGTGGGGCTCTGCCACAGCGTGCAGGAGTGCGTCCCCGGACTGCTCGCGAAGCTCGATCTGGCCGATCGCTTCCCGCCGGCGGAGACCCGCTGGGAGATCGCGGGAATCAACCACCAGTCCTGGCTGACGAGCCTGACGCGAGGCGACGAGGACCTGTATCCCGAAGTCAAGCGGGTGGCCGCAGAGCGGCTGGCCCGGGTTCGGGAGCGGGGCGGTCGTGCGTGGCAACGAGAGCTCGCTGCGAGGCTGGGCGCCCGCGAGGACGAGGCCTGCTACCTGCTGCCGCTGCGGGCCGCCCAAGCCGCTTCCGAGGGCCGGATCGGCGAGGACGAAGCGCAGGATGCCGCCGTCGCGGGTGACTTCATCCGTCTCGAGCTGATGCTCCGACTCGGCTTCTATCTCACGGAGTCCAGCGAGCACACCGCGGAGTACACCCCCTGGTTCATCAAGTCCCACAAGCCCGAGCTCGTCGACCGGCACTTCGTCCCGCTCGACGAGTACCCGCGTCGCTGCCGCGCGCAGATCGAAGCCTGGGAGGGGACCCGCCGTTGGCTGCTCGCCGATCCGGAGATCGGGCACGAGAGCTCCCGGGAGTTCGGGGCCTACATGATGCACGCGATGGAGACCGGTGAGCCGTACCGGATCGCCGGGAATGTCATGAACGACGGCCTGGTGGCGAACCTCCCGCGCAAGGCCTGCGTGGAGGTGCCCTGCGTGGTCGACGGGCGCGGGGTGCAGCCCTGCGCGGTCGGCGAGCTTCCCGAGGTCTGCGCCGCCCTGAATCGCACCAACGTGAACCCGCAGATCCTCACCGTCGAGGCGGTCCTGACCGGCCGGAAGGACTCCGTCTACCAGGCCGCCATGCTCGACCCCCACACCGCCGCGGAGCTCGGCGTCGACGAGATCGTCTCGCTCTGCGACGATCTCTTCGAGGCACACGAGGGCTGGCTGCCGCCGCTCGCCTAGCGTCCGGAAGACGGAAGCCGGGGAAGGCCGAAGAAGGCCGGAATCAGGAAGGAATCAGGAAGGAAGAGCCAAGCTGGCGACCTCCAACGACGATCGTCCTTCCGGGAAGCCCTGGCGGGTGCTGCAGTGGTCCACGGGCAACGTCGGTCGCGCCAGCCTTCGCTCGGTACTGACCCACCCCGAGCTCGAGCTCGCCGGCGTCTTCGCGCACTCGCCCGAGAAGCAGGGTGTGGACGCCGGCAGCCTGGTCCGCCGGGATCCCGTCGGCATCCCGGTGACCACCGACCGGGACGAAGCGCTGACTCTCGACGTCGACTGCGTGCTGCACATGCCCTTGCCCTCGAAGCGCTACGGCGACGAGCCCGGGCGCGACCTGGACGACCTGTGCCAGCTGCTGCGGAGCGGTCGCAACGTCGTCACCACCGTCGGCTACCTGTACCCGCGAGCCTACGGAGACGAGGTCTTCCGCCGCCTTCAGGAGGCCTGCATGGAGGGCGGAAGCTCCCTTCACGGGACGGGCACCAACCCGGGCTTCGTGGCCGATCTCCTGCCCCTGGTGATGACGGGCCTCTCCGAGCGCATCGACCGACTCTCGGTGCTCGAGTCGACCGACTTCTCCTTCTATCCGTCCCACCAGGTCATCTTCGAGATGATGGGGCTGGGGGCGACGCCGGGCGACTTCGAGGAGGTGTCGGCGCGGTACGTCGCGTGGCTCTCGGACCTCTTCCGCGAGAGCCTCTGGATGCTGGCCGACGGCCTGGCCCTCGATCTGGAGGACGAGCGCAGCGAACTGGATCTCGTCCTCGCCGACGAGACCTTCGAGATCGCCGCGGGGACCGTCGAGAAGGGCACCGTGGCGGGGCAGCGCTTCCGCTGGACGGGGATCGCGGGAGGCCAGGAGCGGATCGTGCTCGAGGCGGTCTACCGCGCGCACGCCCGGGTGGCGCGGGAGTGGACGCCGCCCGGCTGTCGGGTCGAGATCGAAGGGCGGCCCCGGCTCCGTCTCGACCTCGGCGACGCCTGGGTTTCGAACGCGCTCGCCGCCACGGCCATGCACGCGGTCCACGCGGTGCCCCACCTGTGCCGCGCGGAGCCGGGGGTCCGGACCTTCCTCGACCTGCCGCTCGTCGTCGGGCGACACGCCTTCCGCGGCGCGCGAAACGTCGCGGCGGAGCCCTGATCCCCGGCCCCCGGGCTCAGGACCCGGTCGCTCCGATCACCGACTCGCCGAACTCGCTCAGACGGTCGAAGCCGTCGGGTCCCATGAAGAAGAAGGCCGGCACCATGACCCGGTCGACGCCGATCTCGGCCATCTGGCCGACGCCGGTGACCGGGTCCGCCATCTGGGGGCCGAAGATGGCGTGGATCTCGATCTCCGCCGGGTCCCGGCCCGCGTCCGCGGCGGCATCGCCGAGCTGCTTCAGTCGCTCGGTCAGCTCGGCGGGGTCGGTGGTGCCCGGGAAGTAGCCCTGGGCCATCCGCGCGGCGCGTCGGATGGCGGCGGGGGTGTCGCCTCCCACGAGCACCGGGATGTCGCCGCGGACCGGTCGTGGGCTGCAGGTCGCCGGGTCGAAGTCGACGAACTCG
>JANQSB010000291.1 GCA_028284295.1 Myxococcota bacterium
GGGTCGTCGTCTCGCGAC
This sequence comes from Myxococcota bacterium, assembly GCA_028284295.1. Classification (GTDB taxonomy): domain Bacteria; phylum Myxococcota_A; class UBA9160; order UBA9160; family UBA4427; genus JAJDAN01. The sequence goes on from JANQSB010000291.1 coordinate 19, forward strand.
GCATCTGCCGACCCTTCGGAATCGACCTCGACGGCGGCGCTCGGGCTCTCCGCCTGGGCTTCGGGCTGCGCGGCCAGGCTCTCGCCGGCTTCTTCGCCCTCGCCTTCACCGGCGTCTTCCGCCGCCTCCGATCCCGGGAGCTGGACGCCCTTCTGCTCGGCCAGATCCTTGAGCTCTCGCAGGCTCGGCAGCCCCTTCAACGACTCGAGCCCGAAGACCTCGAGGAAGCGACGCGTCGTCGCGTACAGCATCGGGCGCCCCGGGACCTCCCGGTGTCCCGCGATCCGGATCAGGCGTCGGTCGAGCAGACTCTTGAGCACCGCACCCGCATCGACGCCGCGGATCTCCTCGATCCCCGCCCGGGTGACGGGCTGCTTGTAGGCGATGATCGACAGCGTATCGAGCGCCGCCCGCGAGAGGCGCAGGGGCCGCTGCTTCTGCAGCTGCTGCAGGTAGCCCGAGAACTCCGCGCGGGTTCGCAGCTGGTAGCCGCCGGCGACCTCCCAGATCTCGAAGGCCCGATCCTGCTCCTGGTACTCGGTGTTCAGCTCGTTGACGAGGTCCTTCGCGCCGCCCGGCTTGCAGCCGGGCACGATGTCGGCCAGCCGGGCCGGCGAGATCGGCTCCGGGGACCCGAGGATCAGGGCTTCGACGATTCGACGCTGCTCGCTTCGGTCCATGGTGGTGGGCCCCTCACATCAGCTCGGAGATTCTCTGGCGCCAGTGGACCCCGCCGTCACTGTCGAAGCCCGATGCGCGCCGGAGCCGGATCGGTCCTTCGGGCGCGCCCGTCTCGTCGACGCCCTGGTAGAGGTGAGCGGCCGCCAGCCGGGCCAGCTCGAGGATGGCGAGGAAGGTCGCGATGATCACGGGACGACTGGGCAGGACTCCGCGCTCGCTCTCGAAGAGGCGGTTGAACTCGATGGACTCGGTGCGCTCGAGGCTCTCCATCACGAAGAGCATCCGGTCCCGGACGGAGACGACCTCGGTCTCCACCTCGTGCGCCTCTCCCGCGCCCGCGTTCTCGAGCACCAGGCGGAACGCGTCGATCAGCTCGAAGAGCCCCACCTCGATCTCGCGCTCCGCCTCGGGGACGGGCTCCGGACCGAGCCCCGTCGCCGCGAAGACGTCGCGACCCAGCAGACGCCGCTTCGAGAGCGCCTCGGCCACCTCCTTGTAGCGCTCGTACTCGAGGAGCCGCGCGATCAGCTCGGCCCGCGGGTCGAGCCCCTCGCCTTCCTCCGGCTCGTCTTCGCTGGGCAGCAGCATGCGCGACTTGATGAGGGCGAGGGTGGCGGCCATCACCAGGTACTCACCGGCGATGTCGAGGTTGAGATCCCGCATCAGCTGCAGGTACTCGAGATACTGCGTGCTGATCTCTGCGATCGGGATGTCCGTGATCTCGACCTCGTTCTGCCGGATCAGATGCAGCAGCAGATCGAGAGGGCCCTCGAAGACCTGGAGCTTGACCGCGTAGTCGTCTCCACCCAGGGAGCCGGCGAGCAGCGCGCCCTCGGCGGGCGGGGCAGCGACATCGCTGGGTTCCATGGAGCTCAAGGCGGTCCCCCGGGTGCCGTGAAGGGCGTCGTGACGGACGTCGTATTCGGCGTCGAGCTCGCCGTCGTCGAAGGTTGGAACGGCTTGGCGGGGGAGGCCGCGGGCAGTATGTGAAATCCCCCCGCCCGCTGCCAGCCGCGGGAGCCAGGTCGCTCAGGACCGCCTGCTTCGCGCTCCCCTCGCGGTGCGGCTCCGCCGCCGCCCGCCCTTCCGTCCCAGCTCGGCAGCCAGCACCAGCGCCTCCTCGCGGTTGGCCACGCCGCCGTCCAGGAAGGCGGCGCGAATCGTCGCCAGGGCGTCGCCCACGGCGGGCCCCGAGAGACCCGTCGCCGTGAGGTCGTTGCCGCTGACGGGCGCACGCCGCGCACGGTCTTCGGCGGCCCAGCGCACGATGCGACGCCGCATGGGCGGATCCGCCCAGGCGTGCAGGGCGAAGAGCTCCTCTTCTCGCGTTCCTGCCAGCAACGCGTCCACCGCTCCGCGGCCGCGAGCCCCCTGGAGCTCGCGCTGCAGACCGAGCAGGCCGGCGGGAAAGCCCGCGATCCGATCCACCCACTCGCCGCGAACCGAGAGGCGCTCCAGCACCCGCCGTCGCAGGCCGGCGGAGAGGGGCGTCAGCCAGGTGGCGAGCCCGGCGACCCCGCGACGAAGCCGGGGCCCGCGCCAGGGGGGATCCGCGAAGGAGCGCCCCAGCCGTCGCAGCGCAGGGACCGAGGGCCTCGGCAGGCCGAGTCCCGGCTCCAGGGCACCCAGCACGTGCCAGCCGTCGAGAAGGCGCAACGCCTTGACGACGTCGAGACCGCGACAGGCATCGTCGAAGAGCTTGTCGAGCTCGCGTCGCAGCCGATCCCCGCTGACGGCTCCGAACGCGCCTTCTCGCAGGGCCGCGCGCAGGCTGCCACCGGAGGACCGCGACAGCGACATCCCGAGCCGGGGCGCCAATCGCGCCGCACGAAGGGCGCGGGTGGGGTCGTCGTGGAAGGAGCGGTCGTGGAGGATGCGCAGAACGCCCCGTTCGAGGTCCTCGATCCCGCCGAAGGGATCGACGACGCGAACGGGGCCGTCTTCGGTGAGGGGGAGCGCCATGGCGTTCACCGAGAAGTCCCGCCGCGCCAGGTCGGTCGTCAGATCGCCCGGTCCGACCCGGGGCAGTGCCCCCGGCGTCCGATACTGCTCGCTCCGGGCCGTCGCCAGGTCCACGGCTCCTTCGGCGCGCGAGATGCGAACCGTTCCGAAGCGGTCGTAGACCTCGATGCGCGCATCCCGAGGCGCCGCATCCCGCGCCAGACGCTCGGCGTCGAGTCGACCGCGGGGCTCGAGCAGCAGATCGACGTCCCGCAGCTCCCGGCGCAGCAGCAGATCGCGCACGGGCCCTCCGACCAGGAAGAGCCGTGCCTTCCTTCCCAGGGCGCGCCGGACGAGCGCCTCCACCAGGGGAGCCGACTCGGGCGGCAGGGAAGCGACGAGCTGCTCGCGGCTGAAGCGCGGCGATCTCAACGCCGCCCCCGACCTCTCGGATGTCGCTCGTCGACCGTCTCCCGCAGGCGCCCCCGGCTCACGTGCGTGTAGATCTGGGTGGTCGACAGGTCCGCGTGCCCCAGCATCGCCTGGATCGATCGCAGATCGGCCCCACCGTCGAGCAGGTCGGTAGCGAACGCATGGCGCAGCACGTGCGGCGAGACGCGCTCCTTGGGAATGCCCGCCTTCAGGGCGAGCTTCCGGATCAAGGCGAAGAAGTTCTGGCGCGTCATCGGCCCGCCCCGCCGGGTCAGGAAGAGCGCGTGGGACTCGTCGCGTCGCGAGCCGAGGAGCTCGTCCCGGCCCTCGTCGAGGTAGCGCTCGACGGCCGCCAGAGCCTGCTCCCCGAGCGGCACGATCCGCTCCTTGCCCCCCTTGCCCGTCACGCGAAGCAGCCCCGCGCGCCGGTCGAGCGCCGAGATCGGCAGGCCCACCAGCTCGCTGACCCGAAGCCCGGCCCCGTAGAGCACTTCCAGCATCGCCCGGTCGCGAACCCCCAGAGCCGTGTCGGGCGCGGCGGCTGCAAGCAGGGCCTCGGTCTCGTCCGGACGCAGGCTGCGGGGTAGCGGGACGGACACCCGGGGTGTCTCGACGCCATCCATCGGATCGTGCTCGATCCACTTCTCCTGGATCGCGTGCAGCACCAGACGTCGGACCGCGACGAGACTTCGCGCACGACTGCGAGCGCCCTGCCCCCGGCGCTCGAGCTCCTGGACGAAGCCCGAGACGTGCTCGCGCCGGAGCTTGCGGAGCTCGGTCACCCCCTTCTGCGCCAGATGGTCGACGAAGGCCGCGAGATCGCGTGCGTAGGCCTCGATGGTGTTTCGGGAGAGCCCTCGCAGCGCGCTGGCGTGCCCCAGGAAGCCGTCGACTGCGACCGAGAGCTCCTCGCCCGTGTCAGGCACGGCTTCCGGCCTCTCGCTCTCCGTCCTCGGCCCGACCCGCTTCACGCCGCCCCTGAGCGGCTTCGAAGAGGCGCGCCTTCAGCTCCGCGAGCCTCTCGGGATCGCGCAGCTGCGCCCCCTCCCGATCCTTCAGATAGAAGGTGTCGGCCACCTGATCGCGAATGGTCGCGGCCTTGGAGATGTAGATCTCGAGATCGAGCTCGCCGATCGCGGTGGTGAGGTCGTAGAGGAGGCCGATCCGGTCGTCGGCCGAGACGTCCGCGATGGTGTAGAAGTCCGACTCGTCGTTCGAGACGTCCACCTCCGGCGGCTCGGCGGTCGGGAGGGCGGTCACACCGATGGGACGTCGACGCGAACGCAGCCACTCGGCGACCTCGGCGCTCCCCGAGAGCACCGACTCCAGGCGCTGCTCGAAGTCCCGCCAGAGCATGGTCCGCTCGTCCAGGCCTCCCGGAGGCGTGGACAGGCGATAGACCTCGAGGGCCAGCCCCGACTTCGTCGTGTACACGTGGGAGCCCAGGATGTTGAGCCCACAGGCGGTCAGGGTCCCGGCCACCATCGCGTAGAGGCCGTGGACGTCCTCCGTGCACAGGATGAACTCGGTGAAGTCGCCGCGCATCTCCCGGAACGCCGTCGTCATCGTGCGCCCGTCGCCGAGGCGGAGCACCACCTGGGCGTGGCGAGCGATCTGACGCGGCGTGTGCGAGATGAAATAGCGGCGCGGCATGCCGTCGAAGAAGGAGTCGATCTTCGCGCTCCCGACGCCCAGCTCCTGAAGCTCCCGCGCGGCGGTCTCGCGCCGCACCTCGACCCGAGCCTCGATCAGCTCCATGGCCTCCGCGACGCGGGAACCACCGGTCTCGAGGAACTCGGCCGTCCGCTCGAAGAGCTCGCGCAGGAGCTGCCCCTTCCACGGCGTCCAGGCGTCCGGCGAGGAGGCGCGGATGTCGGCGAAGGTCGCCAGATAGAGGTTGCGCAGGTTCGTGCGGTCGCCGCAGGTCTTGGCGAACTCGAGGATCAGGCGCGGATCGGAGAGGTCGCGCCGTTGCGCCAGGTGCGACATCAAGAGGTGGTGCTCCACGACGAAGAGCACCCGCGCCTGGCGTTCGGGAGAGAAGCCCAGTCGAGCGATGCAGGGCTTCGAACGCTCGACGCCCCGGCGCGAGTGGTCGCCGCCGAAGCCCTTGCCGATGTCGTGCAACAGGCAGCCCAGAAAGAGGGCCGGCCGGTCGTCGATGCTCCGCATCAGCTCGGTGAGCTCGGGGAGCGCCGCCTCGTACTTCCCGCGCCACAGCCGACGCAGCTCCTCGACCAGGAAGATCGAGTGCACGTCCACGGTGTAGGTGTGGTAGAGCACGTGCTGCCAGCGATTGACGACGTGGGCCCACTCCGGCAGGTAGGCTCCGAGCAGCCCTTCCTCGTTCATCGTCATCAGGCTTCGCATCACCCGCCGCTCGGCGGCGAGGATCCCGCAGAAGACCTCCGCCGCCTCCGGATCGTGGCGCATCCGGTCGTCCACCAGCTCGAGGTTCTCGCGCACCATGCGGCGGGCCATGCGCGACAGCGGTACGTCGTGTTCCTGGGCGACCCGGAACACGCGCAGGAGGCGCACCGGGTCCTCTCGAAGCAGCGCGGCGTGCGGGATCTCCAGCTGCTCGCCCGCGACCCGGAAGCCGTCCTCGACCTCGCGAACTTCGCGGTTGCGGGCCGAGCCGGTGACGCGCGCCTGACACTGCTCGATGACCAGCTCGGAGAAGTTCTGGATGGCGCGCGCGTGGCGGTAGTAGTCCCCCATGAAGCGCTCGACGGGGAGCTCGCCCTCGCCCTCGTAAGT
>JANQSB010000293.1 GCA_028284295.1 Myxococcota bacterium
ACGGCCTCCTCGGCGTCGGGGCCCTCCGCACGCAGGCGCAACACGGTGCCCTGCCCGGCCGCCAGCGACAGGATGGAGAGGACGCTGCGACCGCTCACCCACTCCTCGTCGTCTTCGCGCGCCACGAAGATCTCGGACTCGTAGCGTCCGGCGGCCGTGACGAAACGGCCCGCCGGCCGCGCGTGCAGGCCCAGCTCGCCCTGCACGGTGAACTTCGCCTCGGCCGTCATCCGTTTCGCGCCCCGGGGAGCAGCTCGCTGGCGACCGAGATGTTGCGCTGACCGTACTCCTTGATGAAGGTCGCCAGCTCCTCGAGAGGCTTGTCCTCCGACAGGGTGGCCAGCTTGATCAGCATCGGCAGGTTGATGCCGGTGACGATCTCGACGTGGTGCTCGTCGAGGAAGGACAGGCTCATGTTCGAGGGGGTGCCGCCGAACATGTCGGTCAGGACGAGCACGCCCTGGCCCTGGTCCTGCTCCTTCAGGGCCTCGGAGATGGCCTTCCGCATGTCCTCGACGCCCTGGGTCGGGTCCACCGCCACGGTCGCGAAGTGCGGTGCGTCGGGCAGGATGAGTCGGAGCGCCTGGAGGAACTCCTCGCCCAGCCGGTAGTGGGTGACGATCACGACGCCGACCTTCATGAGGATCTCCGGATCATGGCTTGTCCCGGTGCTCGAGGCGCACCTCGCGCCCTTCGCCGCGCAGCGCGTCGGCGAGCGCCCGGGCCACCGCCACGGAGCGGTGCTGCCCGCCCGTACAGCCCAGCCCCACGGTCAGGTAGGCCTTGCCTTCTTCGTCGTAGTGAGGGAGCAGGTAGCCCACGAAGTCGCACAGCCTCGCGAAGAATTCGCGTCCGCGCTCGTTCTCGAGCACGAAGGAGGCGACCGCCGGGTCCTCGCCGGTCCGCTCGCGCAGTCCGTCCTCCCAGTACGGGTTCGGAAGGAATCGCAGGTCGAAGATCAGGTCCGCCACGGGCGGGCCGTTGCGGAAGCCGAAGGACAACAGGTTGACCACCGTCGACCGCCCTTCGCCCGAGGCGTACTGGGTGATCAGGTCGCGCAGCTGATGGACGTTCAGCGAGGAGGTGTCGACCCGCGAGTCGGCGAGCCCCGAGACCGGGGAGAGGAGCGCGCGCTCCCGGGCGATGCCGTCCACGACGCTGGTGGGCGACAGCGGGTGCACCCGGCGGGTCTCGCGGTAGCGCTTCTCGAGGATCTCGTCCGCGCAGTCGAGGAAGATGAGCTCCACCTCGGTGCCTGCCGAGCGCAGCTCGGCGACCACGTCGGGCAGCGAGCTGAGGAAGCGCTCCTCCCTCGCGTCGACGGCCAACGCGATCTTCTCGATCGGGGGACTCGTGCGCGTGCAGAGTGCCAGGAACTGGGCGACCAGCTGCGGCGGCAGGTTGTCGACGCAGTAGAAGCTCAGGTCCTCGAGAGCCGCCATGGCGGTCGAGCGCCCGCTGCCGGAGAGCCCCGCGACGAAGACGACCCGAGCGCTCATTGACGCGCGTGCTCGTCGCGCAGGCGCGAGTCGAGGCGCGCCGCCGCGTTCGACCCGGAGCGCCGTTGCAAGTGGTCCCGCACCGCGACCTCGACCAGGGTGGCCATGTTGCGGGCGGGTCGCACCGGCAGCACGAGGGTGGGGACGGCGACTCCCGCCAGCTCCTCGCGCGGGCGGTCGAGGCCCACGCGCTCGTACTCCGCGCCCGGACGCCACGCCTCCAGGCGGCAGACCAGCTCGACCGCCGACTCCTCCCGGACCGCCTCGGGGCCGTAGAGGTCCGGGATGTAGAGCAGCCCGATGCCGCGGATCTCCATGTAGTGCCGGATCCGTTCGGCGGAGCGCCCGCGCAAGCCGTCCTCCACCCGCCGGATGCGCACGACGTCGTCCGCCACGAGACGGTGACCGCGGCTGACCAGCTCCAGCGCGCACTCGCTCTTCCCCACGCCGCTCTTTCCGAGCAGGAGCACTCCGACGTCGAGCACGTCGATCAGCGCGCCGTGGGCCTGGATCTCCCGGTTGTCGGTCACGCTGCGCCCCCCGCGCGAGTGTCAGAGTCCGCTAGAACTTCGCATCTTCCTCGTCGATGGCGCGGAACACGTCGTCGAGGTCTGCCGCGTCGCGGAGCTTGTCGCGGAACTCGCCGTCCCGCAGGAATCGGGAGATGCGCGCCAGCGCCTTCAGATGCTGGCCCCCGGAGTGTTCGGGCACCACGAGCAGGAAGAAGAGATGCGTGGGCTGGCCGTCGATCGAGTCGAAGTCCACTCCCTTCACGCTGCGCGCGAAGCTGGCGACCAGGCGCTCCAGCCCCGCGATCTTGCCGTGCGGGATGGCGACGCCCTCGCCGATTCCCGTGCTCTGCAGCGCCTCGCGCTCGAGCAGGACCTCGATCAGGCGCTCGGGGTCCAGGGAGGGCTCCGCGGCGGACACCGCCTGGGCCATTTCCCGCAGGACCCCGTCCTTGGTGTCCGTCGCCAGGTCGAGGATCGCCCCCTCCTTGACGAGGATGTCCATGATCTTCAACGCGTCTCTCCTCGCAGGCGCATCGGTGCCAGGTTTTAGCCCATCTGGCGGCGCTTCGTCGAAGACAGCAGGTTCATCGCCTCGCGGTACTTCGTCACCGTCCGGCGCGCGATGTCGATGTTCGCGGATTTGAGCATCTCCGCGATCCGCTGGTCCGAGAGCGGGCGCCGCGAGTCCTCGTTCTCGATGATCTTGCGGATCTTCTCCTTCACGCTCTCGCTGGCGATCGCCTCTCCGTCGAAGCGGCTGATGCTGGAGTTGAAGAAGTACTTCAGCTCGAAGATGCCCTGAGGCGTGTGCACGTACTTGTTGGTCGTGACGCGACTCACCGTCGACTCGTGCATCTCGATGTCGTCGGCGACGTCGCGCAGGTTCAGTGGCTTGAGGTGCGAGATGCCGTGCTCGAAGAAGTCGCGCTGGTAGCGGATGATGCTCTTCATCACCTTGTACATGGTCCGCTCGCGCTGGTGGATCGACTTGATCAGCCACTGCGCCGAGCGCAGCTTCTCGTGGACGTACTCGCGGGTGTCCTTGGCGACGCCCTTGCCGCCGCTCAAGACGTCGCGATAGACGTTGTTGATCTTGAGCTTCGGCATCCCGTCTTCGTTCAGCAGGATGTGGAACTCGTCGTCGACCTTGTAGACGTAGATGTCGGGGGTGATGTAGACCGGGTCGTCCCCGCCGAAGGAACGCCCGGGCTTCGGCTCGAGGCGCCCGATGATGGACGCGGCCGCGGACAGCGCGTCCAGGTCGACGCCGAGGGCCCGCGACAGGCCGCGGAAGTCGCGCTTCTGCAGCAGGTCGAGGTGCCGGTCCACGATCGCCAGGACCAGCGGGTCCGTGATCTCCAGGGCCTGGATCTGGAGCAGCAGGCACTCGCGCAGATTCCGCGCGGCCACCCCCGACGGGTCGAGCTGCTGCACCTTGGCGAGCGCGCGCTCGACCAGCGCGGGATCCGCTCCGGCCTGTCGGGCGACCTCTTCGACGGTGGACTTGAGGTATCCGTCGTCGTCGAGGTTGCCGATGATCCACTGGCTGATCGCGACCTCGTCCTCCTCGAAGGCCGACAGGTGGATCTGCCAGTCGAGGTGCTCCGCCAGCGAAGGCCGTCGCGTCAGGGTCTGGTCGATGGAGGGCCGATCGTCGTCCCCCGCGACCCGGCTCTCGAGCCCGGTCTGCGGGTAGTTGTCCATGTAGTTGTCCCACTCGACGTCGGCGATCTTCTCGGCGTCGGTCGGACTCGCTTCGGCGCCGTCCTCGGGGGCCGTCTCGGCGAGCTCGGCCGGGGCTTCCGCGGGCGCGTCGGGGCTGGCTTCCGCCACCTCCGCCGCGGGACCGGGCTCGGGAGCGGCCTCGCTGCCGGCGGCGTCGGCCTCGGGCGCGGACTCCGCCTCCCCGCCCGCCTCACCGGGGGTCTCGTCGGCGACCTCGGCGGGCGTCTGCTCCTCGCCTTCGGAGACCTCGAGGACGGGGTTCTCCTGCAGCTCCTGCTCGATGAGCGAGGTGAGCTCCTGCCGGTTCAGCTGCAGCAGCTTGATCGCCTGCTGCAGCTGCGGCGTCATGACGAGCTGCTGGGAGAGCCGCAGCTGTTGTCGGAGCTCGATGGCCATTGTGCCGGTTGCCTGCCTTGCCTCTGCCGTTCGCTGCTAGTGGAGCCGGAAGTTCTTGCCGAGATAGACCGCCCGTACTTCCGGGTCATCGGCAATTTCCTTCGGCGTCCCGAGTCTCAAGATCTCCCCATCCTTGATGATGTAGGCGCGGTCGCAGATGGAGAGGGTCTCCCGGACGTTGTGATCGGTGATGATCACACCGATTCCGCGCGCCTTCAGCTGCTCGATGATCTTCTGGATGTCGATCACGGCGATCGGATCGACACCCGCGAAGGGCTCGTCGAGGAGCATGTACTGGGGATCGAGGACCAGGGCGCGTGTGATCTCCACACGCCGCCTCTCCCCGCCGGACAGGGAGTCACCGCGCCGCCCCGCCTTGGCGGTCAGGCCCAGCTCGCCCAGCAGCTCGGCGAGACGCTCGCGTCGGCGACCCCGGTCCTTCTCGATGGTCTCGAGGATGGCATTCACGTTGTCGGCCACGGAGAGGCGGCGGAAGATGCTGGCCTCCTGCGGCAGGTAGGTGACCCCGAGTCGCGCGCGTCGGTACATCGGCAGCTCGGTGATCTCCTGCTCTCCCAGGAAGACGCGCCCGCGCGTCGGCTTGACGCTCCCGGCGATCATGTTGAAGGTGGTGGTCTTCCCCGCGCCGTTGGGCCCCAGCAGACCGACGACCTCCGAAGGCCGCACCTCGACGCTCACCGAGCGCACGGCATGCTTGTCGCCGTACACCTTGACGAGATCGGTCGCGACGAGGGCGCCCTGGCTCATCGGTCGGAAGCTCCCTTCGCCGGACCGCATTCGCCCGGGACCTCACCGTCTGGCTGGATGAGCACCGAGGCGGCGCCGCTGACCCGCACCCGACGACGCACGAGATCGAACTCGATCTCCTCGCCCCGCACCTGATCGCAGCCCTGCAGCACCTCCGCGTGGCCGCGGCAGACGATGGTCTGCCCCTGACGGCGATAGGTGGCCTCGTCGCAGCGGCCGCGTCGCTCGCCCTGGGCGACGCGCACACGCCCGGAGGCGAGGAGCAGGTCGGGCTGGGAGGCGCCTTCGGGATACACCGCCTCGAGGCGGTCGGCGTTCAGGACGATGTCGCCCTGCTCGACCACCACGTTGCGGCTGAACACCAGGCGACGACCACCGTCCTGGGGCAGGACCTCCAGCTCGTCGGAGTTGATCGAGATGGGATCGTCGCTCGTGCCCCCCGGAAACAGCCCCAGATCGTCTCCTTGCGGACCGACCTCGTCGCCACTCGGAGCCTCGCCGCTCGCCGGCGCCGCCGGAGGCCCGGCGGCGGAGACACCCGGCAGCAGGTCGCTGGTGGTATCCGCGGTCTCGCCCAGATCGGCCAGGATGCGGTGCGCCAGGCGCTCGATCACTCCGTCGAGGTCGCTTCGCAGCGCCGGCTCGAGCCGGTAGCTCGCGCGCGGCGCGCCGGAGTGGCCCGAGCGCAGCTCGACGTCGATCTCGTAGCCCGTGCGACTGTCCGCCGGCTGGAGCCGGCCGACCACCACGTTCTCCACGGCGTTCCAGCGCGCCCAGCGGCGCACGTCGCGAGCCTGCGGGTCGCGCAGTCCTCGCTCGTCGTGGC
>JANQSB010000349.1 GCA_028284295.1 Myxococcota bacterium
GTCTGGGGCAGGAGCAGGCCCACAGGGTCACCCCCCTGAGCTCCCGACCGGCCTTCGACACGAGGCAGCACCCCCTCGGCCCAGAGCCCGAGGAAGCGCTCCTCGGCGAGCTCGAGCCCCAGCTCGCGAGCCAGCGCCTCGACGACCCGAAAGCCGACGTTGTGCCGCGATTCCGCGTAGCGGGGCCCCGGATTGCCGAGCCCCACGACGAGCTTCACGAGTCGGAGCTTTCCCCTTCGGCCGCACCCCCAGCAGCGTCGCCTTCGGCCGGGGCCTCGCCCTCGCCCGCTGCGGCCGCGGCTTCGGCGGCTGCCTCGTCCAGCTCCTCGACGACCGGCTCCTCCTCGGCCTTCGGAGCCACGACCGACACGACCGAGAGCTCCTCCGAGGTCTGCAGCTCGACGCCCTCCGGCACGGCCAGGTCGGAGACATGGATCGAGTCGCCGATGTCGAGACCGCTCACGTCCACCACGATCTCGTCGGGAATCGAGCGGGCCAGGCAGTCGATCTCCACCTCGCGCAGGGCGTGGTCCAGCAGGCCGCCCATCGTGACCCCCTGGGCGGTACCCGAGAGATGGACGGGCACCGACACGCGAACCCGGGCGTTGGCGTCGATCTCGAAGAGATCCGCATGCAGCAGCGCCCCGCGCACCGGCTCGCGCTGCAGCTCCTTGACGAGCACGGTCTTGCCGGAGACCTCGTTGGGCCCCGCCAGGTCGATCAGCGTGTTGACGCCGGCGTGGCTGGTGCGGATCAGCCTGTCGAGCTCACGCGGATCCAGCGAGATGCTGAGGTTCGCGGTCTTGGCCCCGTAGACGACGCCGGGAATGCGTCCGTCCCGGCGCAGACGACGCGCGGCTCCCTTGCCGGTCCCCTCGCGCAGCTCGACTGCCAGTGATGCCTCGCTCATGTCGTTCTCCTGCTTGCGGCTCTCTCGAGCCCTGGCTCGCCCGCGCGCCCCTCGGGCCGCCGCGAGCAGTCCCGGCAGTCGCGCCGGGTCGGGTTTCAGACGAAGAGCGAGCTCACGCTCTCCTCGTTGTGGATGCGCCGGATCGCCTCGCCCAGCAGACCGGCGACGGACACGACGTGCAGCCGATCCCGCAGGTCGCCGTCCTGCCGCAGCGGGATCGTGTCCGTGACGACCAGCTCCTCGATGGGCGACTCGACGATACGCTTGGCGGCCGGGCCCGACAGGACGGGGTGGACGACCGCGGCATGCACGGCCCGGGCCCCCTGCTCCATCAGCGAGCGGGCCGCCTCGCACAGGGTTCCGGCCGTATCGACCATGTCGTCGACGATCACGCAGTTGCGGTCGCGGACGTCGCCGACGATGTGCATCACCTGAGCGACGTTGGCCGCCTCGCGACGCTTGTCGATCAGGACCAGGTTCGCGTCGAGGCGCTTCGCATAGGCGCGCGCCCGCTCGGCACCCCCCGCATCGGGGGACACGATGGTGAGATCGCGCGGGAAGCGCTCCGAGATCGCCCGCAGCAGCAGGGGCGTCGCATACAGATTGTCGACGGGGATGTTGAAGAAGCCCTGGATCTGGCCCGCGTGCAGGTCCGTGCACAGGACCCGGTCGGCCCCGGCGACCGACAGCAGATCCGCCACGAGCTTCGCGGTGATCGGGACCCGCGGTCGGACCTTGCGGTCCTGGCGCGCGTAGCCGTAGTACGGGATCACGGCCGTGATCCGACGCGCCGAGGATCGCCTCAGCGCGTCGATCATGATCAGCAGCTCCATCAGGTTCGTGTTGGCCGGCGCGCACACGGACTGGAGCACGAAGGTGTCCATCCCGCGCACGTTCTCACCGATCTCCACACAGCACTCGCCATCGCTGAAGGTGCCGACCTCGGCCCGGCCGAGCGGGAGGTCCAGGTAGGCCGCGACCTCGTACGCGAGTGCGGGATTGGAGTTTCCGGAGAAGAGCTTCATGGATCGATCGTCGTCGCTCTCGGGCCGCCTCGTCGGGCGGTGGCTTCGGGCTGCGAGGATGGCTGGGGCGGCTGGACTCGAACCAGCAATGGGCGGCTTCAAAGGCCGCTGCCTTACCAATTTGGCGACGCCCCAGAACCTCCCTTCCGTGGCTACGCCGGCGGCCCGGATTCTCGCTCGCTGCTCTGCTCTTCGTTCGCCTCTCGCGGGCCGGCCGCCAGCCGGAATCGCGTCACACAGGTCCAGTTCGCCTCGGACATCGCGGCCACTCGCTCTCGGGCCGCGCGTGCCTGCGCTTCCGAGTCGAACAAGCCGTAGACCGTGGCGCCGCTGCCCGACATGCCCGCCTGGAAGGCTCCCGCCTCGCGCAGTCCCTCGCGCAGATGCGCCACGGGGGGACAGAGTCGGATGGCGGCAGCCTCCAGATCGTTCGTGAAGCCGGGAAGCCGCTCCAGGGCGTTCGGATCCGCTCCGAGCCCGGAAAGCGCCCGCATCGTAGGACCTGCCCCGGAGGCCGTCAAACCGGCGTCGGGGCGGCCAGCGGACTCGTCCCAGGCGCGGTAGACCGCCGCAGTGGAAAGGGAAATTCCCGGATTGGCGAGCACCACGGGGACGGCCGGCAGCCCGTCGAAGGGCGCCACGCGCTCGCCGATGCCGGTCACCCGCGCCGGCCGCGGGTCGAGGAAGAAGGGAACGTCGGCGCCGATCGACAGCGCCAGGCGCGCGAGCGCCTCGCCAGGGGGCCCACCCTCCAGAGCGGCGGCGAGCAGCCGCAGCGTGGCCGCCGCGTCGCTCGAGCCTCCACCCAGACCGGCCGCCGCCGGGATGCGCTTGTGGAGGCGGATCGAGACGCCGCGGACGCCCGCCGCCTCGGCGCCCGCGGACTCGAGCCAGGCCCGCGCGGCCCGGACGGCCAGGTTGGTGTCGTCCCGGGGCACGCCCTCCGCCAGGGAGGGATCCTCCGCCGTCACCTCCGCCATCCCGACCCGGACGCCGGCGGCCGGAGCTGCACCCCGCTCGATCTCGACGGCAACCCCGTCTGCCAGCTCGAGGGGCACGAAGAGGCTGTCGAGCAGGTGGTAGCCGTCGTCCCTGCGTCCCACGATGCGCAGGCCGAGGTTGATCTTCGCCGGCGCCGTGGCGAGCGGGGCGGCCATCGGGGGACTAGCCCTGATCCGGCAGTCGAAGCTCGAAGCCACGCCCGTGACGCATCGGAGCTAGCCGCCGGCCTTCACGAACTGCATCCGGAGCTCGTACAGGAGGCTCTCGAGCAGCTGGCGCTCCTCGTCGTCGAGATTGCCGCGGGTCTTCTCCCGGAGCATCTCGAGGGTGTCGATGGTCTGCTGGGCGAGCACGCGATCCGGCTCGGCGCGCTTGCCGCCGTCGGGGCCCGGGACCACACCGAGCTGGTAGAGGGCCGAGGTCGAGAGCGACAGGGCGAAGGTCGCGAAGTCGATCCTGCCCAGCTTCTCGCTCGGGTCGTCGGTTGTCTCGGAGTCGGCACCCATCAGGAGTTCTCCAGCGCCTCGGCGACGGCCCTCCCGTCGCGCTCGGCATCCAGCGCCTCGAGGGCGCGATGTGCCGCCAGGATACGCTGTCCGGCGGTCACCGTCGTGCCGATCGCCAGCACCCAGAGAGCGGGGACCATCACGCCGAAGACGCCCCCGGCGGCGAGCAGGCCCACACGCTCGCCGCGCTCGAGGAAGCCCCCGTCCAGGCGGGGAACGAGCAGCTCGGCGCGGGCCTTCGAGTAGGAGGTGAGGACGCTCGACGCCAGGACCACCGCCGCCAGCAGCTGGGCGACGGGGTCTTCCTGCCGCCCGTAGTGGATGATGAGGCCGCACAGCAGCGCGATGTCGACCAGGCGGTCGAGGGTCGAGTCCAGGAAGGCTCCGAAGCTCGAAGCACTCCCGAAGTGCCGCGCCACCACGCCGTCGACCAGATCGAAGAAGCCCCCGGCGAGCATGATGATCGCGCCGGCTCGCAGCGCGCCCTCGGCGAAGGCCCAGGCGGCGATCAAGGACACACCGGTCCCGACGACGGTCAGCAGGTTCGGGTCGATCCGGCGCTTGAAGAGGAAGGGAAAGGCCGTGTGGATCCAGCCGTCGAGATAGCGACCGAGCTTTTCCTTGATCAACGCAGGCCCCCCGGATCAGCGCAGCTTCTCGTCTGCGACACCCGACCCGCCCGGGCTCGTCCCGGGCCCTCGGGTGGCCTCAGGCCTCGGGCTGGGTTCCCTCTTCCGGGCCGGACTCCGGTGCGCTCTCCTGCGCGGGCGCGATCTTGTCGGACACGTCCGGCAGCGCGTCGAGCTCGCGCTCCAGGTCTTCGGCCGCGATCCAGTCGCGGCGGCGGATCAATCGGCGGTCGAGGCGCAGCTTGCTCAAGGTGTCGCGGTCCATGGGGTGGCTCCGTGTTGCGGGGGATCGGGGTTGCCAGAAGCACTCGGGGTCGGCCGAGCGGGGCACCGGCGCCAGCAGGGCCGGTCGCTAGAAGGCCGCGAACCCTAGCAAAATTGACACGTCCCGGCGGGGTGAGTAGCTTGGCGCGCGTGTTCGCCCGCCGCTCGCCCGACTTCTGCCACGAGCCCCCGAAGCCCGCCGCCGCGCCCGTCCGCTCGCGCGCGGGCCTCCTCGCCGCCCTCGGCGCGAGCGCCCTGCTGCTCGCCTCCTGCGCCTCGGACACGGCCAACTTCGAGGACGTGCCTCCCGCCGACGAGCTCTACGCCGAGGGCCAGGAGATCCTCGAGGGCTGGACCTTCCTGTGGGTCTATACCTTCGTGAACTACACGAAGGCGATCGAGACCTTTCAGGCCATCATCGACAACTACCCCTACAGCGACTACGCGGTGAAGGCCGAGCTGCAGATCGCCGACGCCTACTTCTCCGACAAGCGCTGGGACGAGGCCCTCTCCTACTACCGCGACTTCGGCGACCTGCACCCGCAGCACGAGAAGGTCCCCTACACGATCCTGCGCTCGGCCAAGTGCCACTACGAGCAGATCAGCACCATCAATCGCGACCAGACTTCGGCCAAGGAAGCGCTCCACTTCCTCGAGCTCCTGCTCCGCAACTATCCCTACGCTCCGGAGACCCGGGAAGGCGAGGAGATGATGCACGAGCTGCGGACGCGGCTCGCGAAGAACGTGCTGATGACCGGGGACTTCTACCTGGGGCGGGACGAGTACCAGTCGGCCGCCGAGCGCTACCGCACGGTGCTCAACGTCTACCCCGGTCTGGGCCTCGACGCCGAGGCGCTCTTCAAGCTGGGCGTGTGCTACGAGAACCTCAAGCGCGCGGACGAGGCCCTGCGGCTCTTCCACGTCATCCTGGAGAACTTCAGCGACTCGCTACACGCGCGCGAGGCACGCCGCCACATCGCAGCCGCGAACTAGCTCCGACCCGAGCCCGACGAGAGGTCCCATGCCGCCGAACCCGTCTTCCAGGATGAGCTCCTCCGAGCGGGAGCTGTACGACCAGGGGCGCGCGAGCTTCGAGCGGGGAGAGAGCGACCGCGCCCTCGAATTCCTGACGAGCCTGCTCGAGCGCCGTTCGGGCTTCGCGGACCTCCACTACATGGTGGGCGTCCTGCTCGACGGCCGGGGCGACGTCGAGCAGGCGAGAAGACACCTGCGCGACGCCATCAAGCTGAACCCCGGGTACACGGAGGCGCTGCTGGCACTCGCCTCGGTCTACGAGCGGGACGGCGAGTTCGATCGCTCACGCGAGCTCACCGAGCGGGCCGCACAGGCCGCGCCCGCCGTCCCCGGCCCCCTCGACGCCACGACGCGCGGCAAGCTCGCGAACCTCCAGGCCGCCGTGGGCGACGCCTACGCCCAGGTGGGGGAGCACCGCGAGGCCATCGACGCCTACCGCAAGGCGCTGGACCGCTGCCCGGGCTTCCACGACATCCGCCACCGCCTGGGTGTCGCGCTCCGGGCCGCAGGTCTTCCCCACCAGGCCGAGGTCGAGTTCAAGCGCGTGCTGCGCGGCAACCCGGACCTGCTCGAGGCCCAGGTCCAGCTGGGACTGACCTACTACACCATGGGCCGCGCACCCGACGCCCTCGGCCTGTGGAACGAGGTGCTCCGCCACGACCCCTCGCAGCGGGACGCGCTGATGTACATCCGCCTCGTCCGCGGCCTGGAAGACGAGAAGAAGACCGCAGCCGGCGAGCTGCCCGCTGCTTCGATACCGCCCCCCTCCCCACCGGAGGGATAGCGCCATGGAAGAGCTGTCGACCCTCGACGCGATCGTGCTGGCGATCCTCGGCATCGCGATCGTGCGCGGACTCTGGATCGGACTGATCCGCGAGGGCTTTTCGATCGCGGCCCTGGGCGGCGGGCTGCTCGCCGTCCGCTACGGAATCGAGCCGCTGGCGGCCTGGATCGGGGAGGTCTCGGGAGGAGACCTCGGCCCGACGGCCTCGACCTGGATCGCCGGCGCGGCGATCGCCATCGCCGCCATCGCGGCCCTCGGCACGCTGGGCCGCGTGCTGCGCAAGGGCGTGCGCGCCGTGGGACTCGGCTGGGCGGACCGGATCGGCGGCGGCTTCATCGGCGCCGCCGAAGGGGCACTGGCCGCGGGCGTGCTGCTGGTCG
>JANQSB010000380.1 GCA_028284295.1 Myxococcota bacterium
CACGGGGTCTCCCCCGACGCCAGCGAGACCGAGAAGCAGCGGGCAGTGTCGGCCAGGCGGAGCGCGGCGCGGTTGGCGAGCCGGGTCGCCCGTCTCGAGCGCGAGAAGGACCGTCTGGCCGGGTCGATCAAGGGCGTCGAGGCGAAGCTGGTCGAGGACCGGCCGAACGACGAGAACCGGCCCATCCGCATCCTCCCCCACGGCAGCGCGCGGCCGCTGCGCCCCTTCTTCGTCGAGTGCCGCCCGGAGGGCGTGCGCGTCTACGCCGACGACTTCATGGACAGCCACTACCTCTCGCGCAGCGACATCGACGACCAGGCGCGCTTCTCGGCCTTCCTGCAGCGCGTGCGGACCGTGCGCGACGGCACGGTGGTCTTCCTGATCCGGCCGGACGGGGTCGACACCTACCTCTGGGCGCGCGAGCGCAGCGGACGCCTCTACGTCCGCCACTCCAAGCTGCCCCTGCCGAGCCAGGGCGAGCTCCGCTTCCTGCTGTGAGTCGTCGCGCCCTGCGGACACGCGCCATGGCGAGCGCGAGCGGACAGAACGTCGATTCCCTGCTCGACACGATGGCGAACGTCGTCGGGATCCTGATCGTCATGATGGCCGTCACCCAGCTGACCGTGAACGACGCCATGAAGCGGATCCGCGTGTGGGAGAGCGAGGAGGCGATCGCGCTGCGCGCCGAGCGCGAGGAGGCCCAGGAGGCGCTCGACGAGAGCGCCGTCGAGGACCTGGCCGGCACCCTGGAGCTGGCCCGGCTGCGCGATCACCTGGAGAGCCTGCGGGAGCTGCCCCGCTCGCCCGACACGGCGTCCGTGATGGCGAGCCTCGCCCAGGCACGCATGAAGGCGCGACGTCTGGAGGCGGCCGTGGCCGACCAGCGCGAGAAGCTCGCCAACCTGCAGATCGTGCTTTCCGAGAGCGAGTCCCGCGCCGAGCAGGAGGGGATCGCGGTGCGGCTCCCCGACCCGCGGCCCGCGCCGGTCTCGTCCAGGCGCCGGGTCCTCTTCTGTCGCTTCGGACGCGTCTTCGACCCGCGCTTCGACCAGCTGACCCGGGAGCTGGCCGAGGTGCTTCGCAGCGCACCGCGACCGGTGGAGCGCTACTTCGAGTCCTACGACGTCGGCAACGAGATGCTCCGCTGGCGCGTGCTGGACGGAGCCACCGGGCGCGTCCACCGCCTGGAGTGGCGTCGCCCGGGAATCGGCGAGACCGCCGAGCAGCTGCAGTCGCCTCGCGCCGAGCTGCGCAGCCAGCTTGCCGCGCTCGAGCCGGCGACGGAGTTCCTGCACTTCTACGTCTGGGGCGACAGCTTCGAGGTCTACCTGGAGGCACGCCGCATCGCGGAACAGGCCGGCTTCTCCGCCGGCTGGGTCCCCATTCCCACCGACAAGCCCCTCGAGCTCGTGAAGGGCCGAAACCCGCCGACCCCGGTCGACTAGCTGGCGGACCCGTCGGGTTCCAGGAGGTCTCTCGTGTCGACCCGCATTCGCAGCGTCCAGCCCGACGATCTGCCTGCCCTCACCCGCATCTACAACCACTACGTCGAGAAGACACCCATCACCTTCGACGTCGAGCCCTACAGCGTCGAGGCACGGCGCCCCTGGCTCGAAGGCTTCGACCCGCAGGGCCCCTACCGCTGCTTCGTGGCCGAGCGGGACGGGGCTGCGGTGGGCTGGGCGTGCAGCCTCCGCTTCCGCACCAAGGCCGCCTACGACTCGTCGGTGGAGACCAGCATCTATCTCGACCCCGCCGCCACCGGCCAGGGGCTGGGACGTTCCCTCTATCGGACCCTCTTCGAGAGTCTCGCGGACACGGAGCTGCACCTGGCGGCGGGCGGAGTGACCCTTCCCAACGACGCCAGCGTCGCCCTGCACCGCAGCTTCGGCTTCGAGAGCGTCGGCGTATTCCGCGAGGTGGGCTTCAAGATGGGGCGCTACTGGGACGTCCAGTGGTTCCAGAAGCGCCTCGGCTGAGCCCCTCCGCAGGATCGACCTCGAGCGACCAGGGCCCGCGCCGGGTCGGATGCGCGAGCGCACCCGCCAGCGCAGACAGGAACTCGTCGCGCGGCCACTCGCGGGAGCCCAGCGACGCGGTGTGCTCGTTCTGCACCTGACAGTCCAGGAAGTGGAAGTCCCACGAGGCGAGCTGCGCGACGAGCGCCGCCAGAGCCACCTTCGAGGCGTCGCCCCGGGTCGCGAACATGGACTCGCCGAAGAAGGCGGCGCCGAGCGACATGCCGTAGATCCCGCCGACCAGCTCGCCTCCGAACCACGACTCGAAGCAGTGCGCGAGGCCCAGGGCGTGCTGCTGAAGGAAGGCGGTGCGCAGCTCGTCGGTGATCCAGGTGCCGTGCTGACCGGGACGCGGCACCTGCCGACAGCGGTCGATCACCTGCTCGAAGTCGCTGTCGACCCGGATCTCGTAGCGCCCTCGGCGCAGGTTCTTTCGGAGGGTGCGGTTGACGACGAGCTCCGCGGGTAGCAGCACGGCGCGCGGATCGGGAGAGAACCAGAGGATGGGATCCTCCTCGTACCAGGGGAAGATCCCTCGCGCATAGGCGGACACCAGCCGCTCGGGAAGCAGGTCGCCGCCCCACGCGAGCAGCCCGTGCGCGTCGGCTTCGCCGGGATCGGGGAACGGAGCGGCGTCGACGATCCGCTGGAGCGCGTCGGGGGTCATGTCGCTGCGATCCTACCAGCCCGCGGGAGGCGCTCGGTTGACTGCCCTCCGGGGTACTCCTACCCTGCCCGACGATCATCGAGACAGGGACGATTTCAGGCGCTTGCAGGTTCCTCGTCCGCATCCGGTGTACCGGGGCGCGGATCGGAAACATCCACTGCTAAGTGCCCCGGCCGCACCCCGCCCTCCGGGCGTCCCGGGTGCCCTTGGAGACACCGCATGAGCGACCGGCCTTCGAAGCGAGGTCAGGCGACGGATTCCGTGCACGCTGGAGAGCTGCGCCAGCAGGAAGCCAACGCGATCACCACGCCCATCTACCAGACCTCGACCTTCTGGTTCAAGGATTCGCAAGAGCTCATCGACTACAACGAAGGACGGCGCCCGCGCGAGGAGTACGGACGCTACGGCAACCCGACCTGGCGCTCGGTCGAGCGCAAGCTGTCGGAGCTCGAAGGCGGTGAGGAGACCATCCTCTTCGCTTCGGGGATGTGTGCGGCCACGACGACCTTCCTGGCCCTGCTGCCGCGAGACAGCCACCTGATCGTGACCAGCGACTGCTATCGCCGCACGCGGCAGTTCATCAACGAGTACCTCGGACGCCTGGGCGTCGAGACCACCGTGATCGATCCGGGCGACACCGCGAAGTTCGAGGCCGCGATCCGCGACGACACGGCGCTCTTCTTCACCGAATCGCCCACCAACCCCTACCTGCGCGTGGCGGACATCCCGGCCGTGACCGAGGTGGCGCACGCCCGGGGCGTGAAGGTGATCATCGACTCGACCTTCTCGAGCCCCTTCAACCAGCGTGCCCTCGACCTGGGCGCCGACCTCGTCATCCACAGCGCCACCAAGTACCTGGGCGGGCACAACGACCTGCTCGCCGGCACGATCACGGGCAGCGCCGAGCTGACGGGGCCCATCCGCAAGGCCCTCGGCATCCTCGGTGGCATCATCGACAGCCATGCCGCCTGGCTGCTGCTGCGCGGTATCAAGACCCTGGCGGTGCGCATGGAGCGTCACAACCAGAACGGCCTGGAGGTCGCTCGCCACCTCGAGAAGCACCCGAAGGTCAAGCAGGTCTGGTATCCCGGACTGGAGAGCCACCCGGACCACGCCATCGCGCGCGACCAGATGAAGGGATACGGCGGCGTGGTGACCTTCGAGATCGACACCGATCTCGAAGGCGCCTTCCGCTTCGTCGATTCGACGCGGATCCCCTACCAGGCGCCCAGCCTGGGGGGCGTCGAGACCCTGATCGAGCTGCCGGTCACCATGTCCTTCTGGGACATGCCGAAGGAGCAGCGACTCGAGATCGGTATCTCCGACACCCTGTGCCGACTGGCCTGCGGGATCGAGAGCACCGAGGACCTGATCGCGGACCTCGACCAGGCACTCGAACAGGTCTGAGTCCCGGCGCCGGGAGGCGTTGCTACGCTTCGGCCCCGGAGGAGGGGCCCGTGCCGTCCGGGAAGCGCGCATTCTGGCTCTCGCTGCTCACGGCGCTCGCGTGGGCGTCCGGCGCTACCCCCGCCCGCGCGACCGGTCCCGTCGAGGTCGCGAGCGTCGCCAGCCTTCCGCCCGCGGGCGACCACTGGGTGTGGATTCCCGATCGCCTCCTGCAGCACAGCATCCTCTTCGATGGCGACTCCGGCGAGGTGCTGGGCATGATCGATTCGGCCGCATCGCTGACGCCGCGACCACCGGTCCGGGCGAACGGCCACTTCTATTCGTCGGACATCGCCTACTCGCGCGGGCTTCGCGGCGACCGCATCGACTTCGTCTCCATCTACGACGCGACCACGCTCGCCTACGTGGACGAGGTGATGCTGCCCACCATGCAGGGGCAGAGCAACGCGTCGCTGGCCTACGTCGAGCTGATCGGCGACCGCTT
>JANQSB010000393.1 GCA_028284295.1 Myxococcota bacterium
GACGGGGGCGATCGCCGTTCTGCTCGTAGAGTTCGGCCTGCGCGCGAAGAGCGGCGGCGGGCAACGGTGCCAGCTCGGCGGGCGCCTCGTAGGCGCGCAGGGCGCGGGCGCGATCGTTCGCGTGCTCGCGGCACAGCTCTGCGGCGCGGAGCCAGACCTCGCGACGACGATCGGCGTCGTCGCCGCCCAGGAGCTCGGCCTCCCGCTCGTACAGGGAGACGGCCTCGAGAGGGTCGCGTTGCATCTCGTGCAGCTGTTGCAGGCAGCGGAGCGCGTCCAGGTCCGAGGGGTTCGCGACCGACGCGTCGGAGTAGGCGGCGATCGCCCGGTCCGCGTCGTGGAGCCGCCGCCAGGCGACCTCTCCGAGTCGCCGCGAGAGCGCGGCCCGCTCGTGGTCGGGCCCTTCGTCGCCGGATCCGGCGCCGAGCGCTCGTTCGAGTTCGAGCGCCCGCGCGACCCCGGCCCAGTCGCCGAGTCGCTCTCCGAGCTCCCGCAGTCCGCGGATGGCGGGGCGGGAGTCGGGGGACAGGGAGAGGCAGGCCGCGTAGGCGTCGCGCGCTGCGGCCGGAGCGTGCAGCCGCTCGTCGCGAAGACGCGCGAGCTCCAGCCACTCGCTGGCCGTCACCGAGTCCCGCTGGCAGCGGGTGCCGAGCCGTCGCTCGAGCTCCACGAAGTCTCCCTCGCGCCGCAGCAGCTCTAGCAGCCGCGACTCGGCGGAGAGCAGCTCCTCGTGGGCGAGGCCCGGGGCCCGGCCGTCCTCCGCCCGTTCCATCAGCGCTCGCAGGTGCGAGAGGGCGGCTGGCGCATTGGCGAGGCTGTCGTCGTAGCAGCGCGCGAGAGCGAGGCGCAGCTCGACGGCCCGTTCCGCGTCGGGATCGCGTTCGGGGTGCTCGGCGATCCGGTCCTGGCGCAGTCTCAGCTCCTCTTCCGCGGCACGCGACCAGGCCTCGACGCGACCGGTCGCGCGCAGCGTGGAGCCCAGGTCGGCGAGCAGTGCGCAGCACGCCTCGCTGGAGTCGCCTTCGGTGGCGCGCGTCTGCGCCGTCGCGCGGAGCAGGTGGGGGATCGCGCGCTCCGGCTCGGTCAAGGGGCCCGAGTAGAGCTCCGCGACTGCAAGGTGCAGTCTCAGCCGGTCTCCGGTCTCACAGACCTCGAGCAGCGCCTCGATGACCTCGGACTGCTCCCGGGCCCGGCCAGTCGCCGCGTACAGCTCCTCGAGCTTGGTGAGCACCTCGGGGTCGCGTGGGAAGAGTTCGCGTGCCGACTCCAGTGCGGCGATCGCGCGTCCCGGCGCGTTCATGTCGCGCTCGAGGATTCGCGCGCGGCCTACCTGGAGGTCCCGCTGTTGGGCGGGATCCCGGGTGAGCGCCAGCTCGTCCTCCAGCGCGCGAAGCACGGACTCGTAGCGGCCCGCCATGCGGTGTACGTCCCCGATGCGAGCGACGATGAGGGCGTCGTCGGGCCGCACGGCGCGCAGCCGCTCCAGCCAGGGGAGGGCGGCGTCCTGTCCGATGTGGGCGGTGGCGATCTCGGCCGCCCGCTCGTAGATCTCGGCCTGGGCTTCGGCAGACGCCCCCTCGGCCTCGACGTAGAGGCAGTCGAGGACCGCGCTCCAGTGTCCCTGGGACTCGAGCACCTCCCGCATGGCGCGTCGTGCGCTGCTGCGATCCGGGTCGAGGGCGATGACCTCGCGGTAGGCGGACACGGCGGCATCCGGCCCGCCGAGTGCACCCGCCAGCAGGTCGGCGCGCCGTTCGAGAAGCTCGACGCGTTCCGCGGCTCCCACGCCCCGCTCCAGCCGTCCCTCGACCCACTCGACCTCCTTGTCGTGCAGCTCGAGGCGGCGGGCGAGCTCGAGGCCGTGGCGGAAGGCGACCTCGTGATCTCCCTCCAGCTCGATCACCCGCTCGAGATGCGCCAGTGCCGCGTGGGCCTGACCGAGCTGCTCCTCCAGCAGCTGCGCGAGCTCCATCCGGAGGGCGACCTCTTCGTCTCGCGGCGCGCCCACGAGGGTCTGCTCCAGCAGGGCCACGAGGGGCTCCGCGTCTCCGTTGCGGCGATACAGGTCCGCGAGGGAATCGCGCGCGACGACGTCGTCCGGATGCAGCTCGAGCAGGCGGCGACAGGCTTCTGCGGCCTCGTCGTCCCGGCCATCGGCTCGGAGACTGCTCGCGAGGCGATGCAGCCAGATCACCTGCTCGCCGGAGTCGGGGGCCTCGGCCGCGGCGGCCTCGCACAGCTGCTGGAGGTCCCGGCTGCGACCGTTGTTCTCGTACAGCTCGGCCAGGGGCTCGGCGGCGGGGCCCGCGGCACCGTCGCTCGTCAGGGCCAGCTCGAGGGTGGCGATGGCGCCGGCCTCGTCGTCGAGCTCGTCGGCCTGGACCGCGGCGATTCGCAGCCGCAGCGAGGTCTGCAGGCCGCTGCTCGACTCGCCCAGCTCGGCCGGGATCGCGTCGAGCCGCGCGCCGAGCAGGCGCACCACGTCCGCGAAGCGTCCCTCGCTCTCGTAGTGCTCGACCAGGAACTCGATGGCGTCGGCACGTCCCGGCTCCAGCTCGAGCAGTCGCTCGAAGTGCGCGCAGGCCTTCGCGGCCGTCGCCGGCTCCCGGGCGCACAGCGCTGCGGCGCGGGCCAGGAGGCCCCGTTCCTCCTCGGGCGCCAGCTCGGTGCCGAGCTGGGACTCGATCGCCCGGAGCAGGTCGGACTCGCGCCCGGCCTCTTCGTAGAGGGCGGCCAGTGCGCGCCACGGCTCGCTGCGGGTCGGATCGATCCCGGCTGCCGCTTCGAGGTGGGCGATGCCGGCGTCCCGGTCGTCGAGGCGGTCGAGATGGAGACGGGCGATCCGCTCGTGCAGCGCCAGCCGCTCGTCGGGCCCTGTGCGCTCGGCCTTCGATTCGAGACGCGCGCACAGAGCCGCCCAGTCGCCACAGCGTTCGAGCAGGTTCTCGAGTCGCTCCGCGGCGTGCGCGGCCGTCGCCGGGTCGGTCTGGTCGCTGCACAGTCGGGTGTAGGCCTGTCGCGCCTGCTCGAGCTCGCCCAGCTCGTCCTCGAGCAGGACGGCCCGCTCGAGGTGCAGCCGCTCGCGCTCGGCCGCGCTGTCTGCGTCGTCGGCGATCTCCTCCAGCAGCCGCGCCAGTCCCGCGGCGTCGCCCGCCGAGCGGAGCGCCTGCTCGAGTCCGCGGGTCGCCTCGACCCGATCGGGCCTTCGCTGCCTGACGGCGCGGAAGGCGACCGCCGCCTCCTCGAACTGTCCCAGCGGGTCCAGAAGCAGCAGTCCGCGGCGCAGGTCCGCGTCGATCGCGTCCGGGTGATCCTCGGGCAGGGAGCGGCGCCGCTCGAGGAGCAGCTGTGCGAGCTCCTCGAAGCGTCCCGCCCGCTCGAGCAGGTTCTCGATTCGCCGGCTGACCTCGTCGGGGCGGCCCCGGACGTCGGAGAGTCTCCAGAGCACCACGATGGCGCCGTCCAGGTCGCACAGCCGTTCTTCCAGCAGCCGCGCCAGCTCGTCGAGCACCTCGGCCTGCAGCTCGCGGTCTCCGCCGTCCGCCAGGCGACGAAGGACGGGCGCGAGCTCGTCGAAGCGGCTCTGGGCGCGGTAGTGGTGGCGCAGCGCATCCAGGGCCTCGCGGTCGTCGGCGTCGACCTCGAGGACCGCCTCCCACCAGCGAACGGCACCGTCTTCGTCGTCCTGCTCGTCGTGGAGGGCGGCGATACGTCGCCGCACGGCGGCCTGCTCGGGCCCGCGCAGGAGATCGTCGAGCTGGGACAGGGTCCGGGTCAGGTCGTCGAGTCGACCCAGTCGCTCCTGGATCCGTGCCACCGCCTCGAGCCCGTCGCGCTCCTGGGGTCGCGACGCACGCAGCTGCTCTGCCCAGGACAGCGCCGCCGAGAGGTCGCCCGACTGCTCGTGGCGGCGGATGAGCTCCCGGGTGACTGCGCCGATTCGCTCCGGGTCCCCGGAGATCGCCGCCTCGCGCTCGAGTGCGCGCCGCATGGCATCGGGGTCGCCCGAGCGCTCCGCCAGCCGGGTCAGGCCCTGCAGTGCCCGAGGATTCGCTTCCCGGTCGAGAGACGCCTCGAAGCACTTCGCGCTGGCCTCCTCGTCTCCGAAGTGCTCGTCCAGCAGCTCGCCCAGCGAGCAGTAGAACCCCGCCTTCTCGGGCTCGGGGCCCTGCTCACAGGCGCGCTCGAGCAGCGTGCGAAGGGGCTGCCAGCTTTCGGTCTTGCGATAGAGCGACTCGAGGGTGGCGGCCAGGCCGCTGCGGCCGGGGCGGACCGCGAAGGCGCGTTCGTATGCGTCCTGGGCGGCGCGGATGTCGCCGAGCTGGGTGACCTGCACGTAGCCCAGCTCGATCAGCAGGCTGACCTGCTCCTCGGGATCACCCTCGGAGAGTCGCGCCCGTCGCTCCAGCACCGCGGCCACGTCGTCGTGTCGCTGCAGGCTCTGGTAGGTCGCGCACAGCGACTCGAGTACCAGCGGATCGTCCGGAGCCTGGCGTTCGGCCATCTCCAGACAGGCCAGCGCGCGCTCGTCGTCTGCGCGTTCGGTGTGGAAGCCGGCGGCCTCGAGCAGGTAGCGGAGCGGGGTCGAGCGACCCATCACCCCGACCAGCCGGTCGAGGACGCGGCCGAAGCGTTCTTCGTCGCCGTGCTCGCGCTCCAGGTCCACGAAGGCGGCGAGCACGGTCGGCTCGTCGCCCGACATCTCTTCGGCGCGGTCGAACCAGACGCGCGCGGCTTCGAGGTTGCCCAGCTGCTCGAGCTGCATGTACCCGGCTTCGAGTGCGATCGCGGTGCGTCGCCGCGCGCCGGCGGCGAGGCTGAAGCGGCGCTCGTAGAGGTCGGTCAGCAGCTCCCACTGTCCGCGGGCCGCTGCCGAGACCGAGAGCGCCTCGACGGCGTTCTCGTTGCGGGGGTCGTCGCCGAGTGCGCGTCGGTACAGCTCGACCGCTCGTTCGCCCTGGTGGAGCGGTCCACTCAGCAGGCTGGCCAGGGCGACGAGCGGCTCGGCGCGGTCGGGACCGCGCACGTTGCCGATCAGACGCTCCCAGGTGGCGGCTGCGGCCTCGGGATTGCCCTGGGCTTCGAGGGTCCGCGCGAGTCCGGCCAGGGCCTCCTTCTGGGCCGGGTCGATGCCGAGCGCCTGCTCGAAGCAGGTCATGGCCTCTCCGAGATCGTTCAGGTGGCGCAGCCAGACGTGACCCATCTCCGCGAAGAAGGCCGCACGCTCGTACGGCTCGCGCAGGGTGGCGATCTCGAGCTCGGCGATCTGGAGGACCAGATCCCAGGCTTCGCGTCCGGCGTGGACCTTGCGCAGCTGTCGCAGGGCGGGGCCGTAGTCCGGCGACAGGCGGACGGCTTCGGTGTACTGCTCGATGGCGAGGTCGGTGTCGAGGCAGCGCTCTTCCAGGATCTGCCCCATGCGGTAGTGCAGGGATGCCCGCTCGCGCGGGTCTTCGAGCGAAGGGTCCTCGAGCCGACGGCGGTAGACGCGGACCAGGTCCTCCCACTCCGCGGCCAGGAAGTAGGCCTCTTCGAGCCGCTCGAAGGCGTGCTGGTCGCCCGGGTCGGCGTCCAGGGCAGCGACGTGGCGCTCCAGATTCGCAGTCACGGATCCCCCTCCGGACCGCGGCGCGGCGCGGCCCGTCGCGGATCTCATCGACACGTCGCCGGTACATCTTGATGCGTCTGTTGCGCGAGATCGTTAGTTTGAATAGGTTTTTCGCGCATTTGGGCCCCGGCCGGGGCGAACACCCGAAACCGGGGTGAAATACCTTCATGAGTCCAGTCGCGAGTCCCGCGGGATGACGAGCATTCCGTCCCAAGCCGCGCCCGCGCTCGCCATCCGGGCCGACGCGGAGGTGGTCGAGAACCGCTCCGAGGGTGGTGCGAACCACCGTCTGCGCCTTCGCGTGCAGGGCTGGCCGGGGTCGACGCCGGGCCAGTTCGTCATGTTGTCGCCGGGATCCGTCGGAGAGGTGAGGCGGGACGATCCCCTCCTGCCCCGGCCGATGGCGGTCTATCGCGAGCACCCGGCTGCCGGCGGCGCCGCCGAGGTCGAGATCCTCTACCGGGTCGAGGGTCGCGGCACGGCCCTCCTCACCGAGTCGGCCCCGGGCGAAGCGATCCGCATCGTCGGGCCCCTGGGTCAGCCCTTCCCGCTGGCCGCGGCGGCCGCCCGTTGCCTGGTGGTCGGTGGCGGCACGGGCGTGGCCTCCCTCTACGGCCTCGTGGAGGCTCTCGCTGCAGAGTCGCGACCCGAGGTCCTGCTCGGAGCCCGCAGCGCCGACGACCTGATGGCGCACGACGACTTCGCGGCCCTGGGCCGACCGCTCGTCGTCACCACCGAGGATGGCAGCCTGGGAGAGACCGGGCTGGTGACCGCACCGCTCGAGCGGGCACTCGCGCGGGGTGACGTGGACACCGTGTACAGCTGTGGTCCGACGCCGATGATGCGTGCCTGCGCGGAGCTGGCTGCGGCGGCCGGCGTGCGTTGCTTCGTGTCGCTGGAGAACAACATGGCCTGCGGCTTCGGCGCCTGCCTCGGATGCGCGGCGCCCCGGCCCGCCGGGGACTACGCGCTGGTGTGTCGGGACGGCCCCGTCTTCGAGGCCAGTGAGATCGCCTGGGACGGTCTTCCGTGAGTGCAGCCGTCGACACGAAGGTCGATCTGGGGGGCATTTCCCTGCGAAACCCGGTCCTGACGGCTTCCGGGACCTTCGGCTACGGGACCGAGCTGGCTCCGTTCCTGGACCTGACGCGGATCGGCGGCTTCGTGGCCAAGAGCCTGACCCCACAGCCGCGGATCGGGAATCCGCCGCCCCGCATCGCCGAGGCCCCCGCTGGGATGCTCAACGCCATCAGCCTCGAGAACGTCGGCGTGGAGGCCTTCGTACGCGACAAGCTGCCGGCCCTTCCAGACGGCGTGACGGTGATCGCCAGCGTCTTCGGAACCGAGCCTGCCCACTACGCCGAGGTCTGCAAGCGCCTGGCGGGGGTTCCGCGGGTCGCGGGGGTGGAGGTGAACGCCTCGTGTCCCCACGTGAAGGCCGGTGGGATCGAGTTCGGCCAGGATCCCCGCGCGCTGGCCGAGCTGGTGCGCACGGTCAAGCGGGCGACGGGACAGCCCGTGCTCGTGAAGCTCTCGCCCAACGTCACCAGCATCGCCGAGATGGCGCGCGTGTGTGAGGGCGAGGGGGCCGACGGACTCAGCCTGGTCAACGCCGTGCAGGCGATGGACGTGGATGTCGCGCGTCGTCGCACGGTGCTGCGAAACGGCCTCGGGGGTCTCTCCGGCCCCGCCATCCGGCCGATCGCTCTGCGCATGGTCTGGCAGGCCGCCCAGGCCGTCTCCATTCCGATCTGCGGGATCGGGGGGATCATGACCGCGGAGGACGCCGTCAAGTTCCTGCTGTGCGGTGCGGTGGCGGTCCAGGTGGGAACCGCCAACTACCTGGACCCGGCCGCTGCGGGTCGGATCGCCGACGGGATCGCCGAGTACGCGGCCGAGCAGGGCTTCCCGCGGGTAATCGACCTCGTCGGCGCCCTCGAGTCCTGGTAGACCCGGAAAAGCGTTTGCCATCGCGGCCCAATTCGTATAAGTTGCGCGGGCTTACGGCCTCCTCCGGGTGGTCGGAAGGCGTTGGGTTGTGCTCTGTCGAGGCCCGTTCGGGTCGCGAGAAAGTGGACGTGCCGTCCGCTTTTTTTTATGGGCCGAGGACGAACACACGCCCGGGACCGGGTCCGGGAGCGACAGCGAAATTCGAAGAAGGAAGGGGACGGCGGGTGTACCGCGACATCCCCGAGGATCTGAGGAGATTGATCGAGCCGGTCGTGGAGGACCACGGCTGTGAGCTCGTGGACGTGGAGAGCCAGTTCGGATCGTCGCGCAGCGGCCTGCTGCGGGTGACGATCGATCGCAAGGAAGGAGATGGCCGGGTCGCCGTCGAACGCTGTGCGGAGATCTCGCGGGAGATCGGAACGCAGCTCGATGCGCACGACGCGATTCCCGGCGCGTACAACCTGGAGGTGTCGTCACCCGGTCTCGACCGGGTGCTCGCGAGGGAGAAGGACTTCGCCGCCGCCCGCGGCCAGCAGATCAAGCTCAAGACGAGACGCCCGATCGCCGGGCGCAGGAGATTCAAGGGGAGGCTGATCGACTTCCGCGACGAGATCGCGCGGCTCCAGGTAGACGGCGAGGAGTTCGAGATTCCGTTTCGCGATGTGGAGAAGGCCAACACGATGTACGCGTTCAGCTCCGCTGACTTCTCGCGGCCCGATCGGGCCGGCGCGGGTCGGTCGGGCGAGCGCAAGCGATGACCGGTAGGTAGCCCATGCAAATCGGCATGAACCTCAAGAGAGAGATCGACCAGATCGCCAAGGACAAGGGCATCGACTCGATGGAGATCATCGGGGCCCTCGAGGAGGCGATGAAGCAGGCCGCTCGCAAGCGGCACGGCATGGAGCGCGAGATCGAGGCCCGCTACAACGAGGAGCTCGGCGAGATCGAGCTGTTCGAGTTCCGCGAGGTGGTCGAGACGGTGACCGACGCCGACTCCCAGATCACCCTGGCCGAGGCGCGCCGGAGCTACGACCCCGAGGCGGAACCGGGCGACGAGATCGGCGTGAAGATGGACACCTCCGACTTCGGTCGCATCCTCGCGCAGGCGGCCAAGCAGGTGATCATCCAGCGCATCCGCGATGCGGAGCGAGACAACACCTTCGAGGAGTATCGCGACCGCCAGGGTGAGATCGTCAACGGGATCGTGCGTCGCTTCGAGAAGGGCTCGATCATCGTCGACCTCGGTCGCGCCGAGGCCGTGCTGCCGCCCAAGGAGCAGGTGCCCCGCGAGAGCTATCGCCCGGGCGATCGCCTGCGAGCCTACGTGCTGGAGGTGAACCGGGTCTCCAAGGGGCCGCAGATCGTGCTCTCGCGCGCTTGCATCGAGATGCTCACCAAGCTCTTCGAGCAGGAAGTGCCGGAGATGTACGAGAAGATCGTGAGCATCGAGTCCGCTGCGCGCGAGCCCGGAGGTCGTTCGAAGATCGCCGTGGCTTCCCGGGACAGCGACGTGGATCCCGTCGGCGCCTGCGTGGGCATGAAGGGCAGCCGCGTCCAGGCCGTGGTGCAGGAGCTGCGCGGAGAGCGCATCGACATCGTGCCGTGGAGCGCCGATCCGGCCCGCTACGTGTGCAGTGCGCTCTCGCCCGCCCAGGTCTCGAAGGTGATCATCGACGAGGCCCAGCAGTCCATGGACGTGATCGTCCCGGACGACCAGCTCTCCCTGGCGATCGGAAGGCGCGGCCAGAACGTTCGCCTCGCGGTCCAGCTGACCGACTGGAAGATCGACATCAAGAGCGAGTCCAAGATGCGCGAGATCGCCCAGTGGCTGGCCGAGGCGGTGTCGGTCGTCGAGGACTGCGGCGAGCCCGAGGCCGATCTCCTGCTGCAGCAGGGCGTGACCTCGCTCGAAGACCTGGCCGAGTGTCCGGTGGAGCTGTTGACCTCCCTGCCGGGGATCGACGAGGACGGTGCCGCGGCCATCCGGGCGCGTGCGGTGGAGCTGGCCGAACGCAAACGCGAGGAAGAGGCCGAGCAGGCTCGGCTCGAGGCCGAGGAGGCCGAACGGCGGGCGCAGGAGGAGGCCGCGGCGGCCGCCGCGGCTCCCGCCGAGGAGCCTGCCGCCTCCGAAGGCGACGCCGCCGAGACCGCAACCGAAGAGGGCGCCGAGCGAGGCGCGGAGTAGGCATTGGCAAAGGTGAGGGCATACAAGCTCGCGGAAGAGCTCGGAATCGACCGGAACGAGTTCGTCGAGCGCGCGGCCGCGGAAGGCGTCGAGCTCAAGAGCCCGATGGCCGCGCTCGAGCCCGAGCAGGTCGACCTGCTTCGCGAGAAGCTCGGCAAGCCCGCCGCGGACAAGACCAACGTCGACGAGCATCGCGTCGAGGGCAAGGCCGGCTCGACCATCCTGCGGCGCCGCCGCAAGAAGGTGGTGGAGCCCGAGCCGGCGCCCGAGCCCGACCCGGTGCCGGAGCCCGTCGCCGAGGCGGCGGCTGCGACGCCGGAGGCCGTAGACGAGCCCGAGGCGTCGCCCGAGCCCGAGGAAGCGGAGAGCAGCGAGCCCGAAGCGACGTCCGGTCCGACCGAAGAGCCCGCCGAGCAGCCGGCGGCGGCCGAGGCCGAGTCGAAGCCGGCGGCAGCACCGCGCAAGCGGCCCGGCGCCGAGGAGCCGCCGGACCGGAAGGGCAAGCAGCGCAAGCGGGTGCGCGAGGTCGTGAACCTGCGCGAGCAGGAGCAGGTGAAGCTCCAGTACACCCGCAGCGGGGGCGCCGCGCGTCGTCGCACGACCGTGGTCGCTCCGCGGGCCGTCGTCAACCCGCGCAGCAAGCGCCGCGACAAGCTCAACAAGCCGGCCGCCGCCAAGCCCGCCGCCGAGCAGAAGAAGGTGATCCGCGTCGAGGGGGAGATCAGCGTCGGCGAGCTCGCCAAGCTGCTCGGCGCGAAGGCGCCCGCCATCCAGGGCAAGCTGATGGCCCTGGGCACCATGGTGTCCGTGAACCAGACCGTCGACGTCGAGACCTCGCGCAAGGTCGCCAGCGAGATGGGCTTCGAGGTGGTGGATACGGGCTTCAAGGAAGAGGAGTTCTTCGACGGCGCGGGGGACGCCGAAGGGGAGGAGAAGTCCGCCAACCTGCAGTCGCGCCCGCCGGTCATCACCGTGATGGGCCACGTCGATCACGGCAAGACCTCGATCCTGGACGCCGTTCGCAAGACCAGCGTGGTCGACGGCGAGGCCGGCGGCATCACCCAGCACATCGGTGCGTACCAGACCGACGCCGGTGGCTCGACGCTCACCTTCATCGACACGCCGGGTCACGCGGCCTTCACGCAGATGCGCGCCCGCGGCGCGGCCATCACCGACATGGTGGTGCTGGTGGTGGCGGCCACCGAAGGCGTGATGCCGCAGACCGTCGAGGCCATCCAGCACGCCAAGGCGGCGGGCTGCCCGATCGTGGTCGCCGTCAACAAGTGCGATCTGCCGGGTGCCGATCCGCAGCAGATCCGCCAGCGCCTGATGGAGCACGAGCTCATCTCCGAGGACTTCGGCGGCGACACCATCATGGTCAACGTCTCCGCCAAGACCGGCGAGGGGCTCGAGCAGCTGCTCGAGATGCTGGGGCTCCAGGCCGAGGTGCTCGAGCTCCAGGCCGACCCGGAGCTCCGGGCCGGTGGCGTCGTGCTCGAGGCCAGCCTCTCCAAGGGCCGCGGCCCGGTTGCGACCGTTCTGGTGCAGGAGGGAACCCTCAAGCCCGGAGACATCGTCGTCAGCGAGACCGAGTGGGGGCGCATCCGCAGCCTCGAGAACGAGCGGGGCGATCGCGTGAAGGAGGCGGGTCCCTCGGTTCCCGTGCAGATCATGGGTCTGTCCGGGCCGCCGAGTGCCGGTGCGGCCTTCCACGTGGTGGAGAGCGAGCGCGTGGCCAAGCGCATCGTCGATCACCGCGAGGACCAGCTGCGAAGCCGGCCCGCGGCGCCCGCTCCCAAGCTCAGCCTCGAGGAGTTCTTCGCCCGGGCCGACGGCGAGGAGCAGCGCGAGCTTCCGGTCATCCTCAAGGCCGACGTGCAGGGAACCTGCGAGGCCGTCAAGGACTCGCTCGAGAAGCTGTCGACGGACCGGGTCTCGCTCAAGGTGATCTCCACCGGCGTCGGCGGTGTGACCGAGAACGACATCACCTTCGCGAAGGCCAGCGAGGCGATCGTCGTGGGCTTCCACTCGCGCCCCGATCCGGCCGCACGCGCCGCGGCCGAGCAGCAGGGCATCGAGATCCGCACCTACACGATCATCTACGAGCTCCTGGACGACGTGCGGGCGGCCATGGCCGGCTTGCTGCCGCCGACGGTCACCGAAGAGGTGCTCGGCCGTGCCGAGGTGCGTCAGCCCTTCGCGATCCCGAAGATCGGCACCATCGCCGGCTCCTACGTGACCGAGGGGAGCATCCGGCGCAACGCCCACTGCCGTCTGATCCGCGATGGCATCCAGATCTACGAGGGCCGGGTGGGCTCGTTGCGGCGCTTCAAGGACGACGCCAGCGAGGTCAAGGGTGGCTTCGAGTGCGGGATCGGCATCGAGGGCTACAAC
Organism: Myxococcota bacterium; assembly: GCA_028284295.1. Taxonomy (GTDB): domain Bacteria; phylum Myxococcota_A; class UBA9160; order UBA9160; family UBA4427; genus JAJDAN01. The sequence continues at coordinate 12,138 of JANQSB010000393.1, forward strand.
GACATCAAGGAAGGTGACGTCATCGAGGCCTACGAGCTTCGGGAAGAGGCGGCCACCCTCTGATCGTCGGCGCGGCGATCGTCGAGATCCACATCCACGGCTCGAGATCCCTCAAACAACGTCGCGGCGTGGTCCGGTCCCTGATCCAGCGCGTCCGCAATCGCTTCAATCTGTCGGTGGCCGAGGTGGGTGGCCAGGACACCTGGCAACGCGCGAGCATCGGGCTCTCCGCCGTCGGGACGGACGAGGTCAGCGTGCGGCGAAAGCTCGAGAAGGCGCTGGCATTCATCGAAGAGCAGCACCTCGCCGAGGTGCTCGGCTCGGACCTGCAGGTCCTCGACCTTCCGGAAATCGAATGAGCCGAACGAGCCGAGAGAGACGAACGTGAGCATTCGCGGCGAGCGCATCGGTGAGCAGATCCGTCAGACCCTCTCCCGACTCCTGCGGGACGAGGTCAGCGATCCGCGCATCGGCATGCTCAGCCTGACCCGGGTGGAGGTGGCGCCCGATCTCTCGAGTGCCGGTGTCTACTGGAGCCCGCTCGTGCCGCCGGAAGGGGCGGAGGCCGCGGGCGGTCTCGAACGAATGTCCGACGGACTGGCCAGCGCGGCCGGCTTCCTGCGCCGCCGGCTGGCCGCCGAGCTCTCGCTCCGCCGCACTCCCGAGCTGCTCTTCCGCCACGATCCGTCGATCGAACGCGGAGCCCAGGTGCTCGAGCTGCTGCGCGAGGTCAACGCGAGCGGCGAAGGGGCGGCGACGAGCGACGCCGAGGAGCGCGACTGATGCCGCGCCGCCGCCGATCCAGGCGCAACGAGCGGCCGGGACCCCTGGGCTTCCTCGTGATCGACAAGCCGCCCGGGGTCACCTCCCACGACGTCGTCGACGAGGTCCGGCGGCGCTTCGGAACCCGTCGGGTGGGTCACCTGGGGACCCTCGATCCCCAGGCCACGGGCGTGCTGCCGGTGGCCATTCGCGAGGCCACCAAGCTGGTTCCCTTCCTGCCCGCGCTCGAGAAGGCCTACGTGGGAACGGTCCGCTTCGGTCTGGAGAGCGACACCCTGGATGCCCAGGGCACGATCACGCGCACCCACGAAGGGCCCCTGCCCGACCGGGACGCCGTGCTGGCCGCACTGCCGGAGTTCCTGGGGGAGATCCAGCAGGTCCCGCCCATGTACAGTGCCGTCAAGAAGGACGGCGTGCCCCTGCATCGGTTGGCCCGCCGCGGAGAGGAGATCGAGCGGCCTCCCAAGACGGTCCGGATCGACCGGCTGGAGCTGCTGCGCTTCGAGTCGCCGGACGCCGAGATCTCCGTCGTCTGCGGGCCGGGCACCTACGTGCGGACCCTGGCCGCGGACCTGGGCACGAGGCTCGGCTGCGGGGCGCTGCTCCAGAGCCTGCGGCGGCTCCAGAGCGGGCCCTTCCAGATCACCCAGGCGGTCACCCTGGAGCAGCTCGACGAGGACCGGGAGGCGGGCAAGCTCGAGAGCCGCCTGATCGCGCCCGAGGAGGCACTCGGCATCGAGGAGCTGCGCCTCGAGGGCGAAGCCCTGAAGCACCTGCGGAACGGGGGGGACGTGCCGCCCGGCGACGACTTCCGCCGGGCGCCCGGGACCCGCGCCATCGTCCGGAGCGACCAGGGGGAGCCCGTCGCCCTGGTCGAGCTGAGGGCGGATCGACGCATCTGGCCGCTGCGGGTCCTCCACGCCGGATGAGGGGCAGGGTCGCGCCGGCCTGGGCTGCCCCGCTCCCGGGCATTGCCAGGAGCCAGGCCCTCTGTAACACTCCCGGCGCTCGTACCCCGCGGGAGAAGCGTCATGTCCCGCCGGATCCCAGCTCGGACCCCCTGCCCGGACCTCCTGGTCGACCCGAATCATCGCCGGCAGCCGCCGGCCACGCGTCGACCTTCCGGTGCCCAGCGCCCGCTCGATCCCGAGCAGGCAAGAAACGAGGAAAGTCAGCTTGATTTCGGCCGATACCAAGAAGCGAGTCATCGAGGAACACAAGCGCGGAGAGGCAGACACGGGATCGCCCGAGGTGCAGGTCGCGCTCCTGACCGAGCGACTCGCCGAGCTGTCCGAGCACTTCAAGAGCCACAAGCAGGACCATCATTCGAGGCGGGGTCTGTTCAAGATCGTGAGTCGGCGGCGCCGACTGCTCGACTACCTCGCGGCCAAGGACTACGAGCGATACCAGGCCCTGATCCAGAAGCTGGGGCTGCGACGCTAACGCCTGTTGCTCGGCGTCCCCACGACGGGGACCGGAACAGGAGGGGAAAGCCATACACGGAGCGTCCACGACGCTCCGGAGGATCCACTCAACGGACTGGTGCACTGGACCCGACGATCGGGACCCAGCAGGAGCGTTCGTAGAGGGATGCGGGAGTCGGCCGTACGGGAAGGGCTGCTCCGAGCCAGCTTCTCGTAGGGCTGATTCCGCATTCCGCTGCGTTCTCCCCGCGCCGACGTCCAAGGTCTCCGGCCTCCACTGCATCCGGCCGGAGAGGAGAACTTGCAGCAATGCCCTATTGGTTCGAATCGACGACCACCACCATCGAGGTGGGAGGTCGTCCCATGAAGCTCGAGACCGGTCGCGTCGCCAAGCAGGCGGCGGGCTCGGTGCTCGTCACCTACGGCGACACCACGGTGCTCGTCACGGCCACGCGGTCGAATCCGCGTCCCGGCATCGACTTCTTCCCGCTCACCGTCGACTTCGTCGAGAAGTTCGCGGCGGCCGGAAAGATCCCCGGCGGCTTCTTCAAGCGCGAAGGCCGGCTGGCGGACCGCGAGGTCCTGGTGTCGCGCTTCATCGACCGCTCGATCCGGCCGCTCTTCGCCGACGGCTACAACGACGAGACCCACATCGTGGCGACCGTGCTCTCGAGCGAGCCGGACTATCCGGCGGACATCTGTGCCTTCGTCGGCGCGTCGGCGGCGCTCTCGATCTCGGAGATCCCCTTCGTGGGACCCATCGGCGCGGTGCGGCTCAGCCGGGTCGGTGGCGACTACGTGATCAACCCGACCCCGGAGCAGCTGGAAGAGGCCGACGTCGAGCTCATCGTGGCCGGCAGCCGCGGCTCGATCGTGATGGTCGAGGGCGGCGCCGACCAGGTGCCCGAGGCCGAGATCCTCGACGCGCTCAAGCACGCGCACTCGCAGATCATCCCGATCATCGAGGCCATCGAGGGGCTCCAGAGCAAGGTCGGCCAGCCCAAGATCGTGCCCGCCGAGGCGCCGGACACCTCGGCCCTGGAGGCGGAGATTCGCGGGAAGGCCGAGGCGCGCCTGGCCGAGGCCATGAAGATCGCCGCCAAGCACGAGCGCGGAGACGCGGTGAAGGCGATCGAGAAGGAGGTCAAGGCCGAGATCGTCGACGCCTATCGCAACGAGAAGGTCGCGATCGAGAGCCTGGCCGACTGGGAGGACCGCAAGGCGGGACTCGACACCCTGGCCAAGCAGACGGGGAACATCCTGCACGATCTCGGTGGCGAGGTCCTGCGCGAGCGGGTGCTTGCCGAGGGGGTTCGGGTGGACGGCCGCGGACCGGCCGACATCCGGAACATCATGTGCGAGGTGCGGGTCGTCCCGCGGCCGCACGGGGTGGCGCTCTTCACCCGCGGCGAGACCCAGGCCATGGTGTCGGCGACGCTCGGCAGCGGCTTCGACGAGCAGACCATCGACGGCATGGGCGGGCGCTTCAAGAAGCAGTTCATGCTGCACTACAACTTCCCGCCCTTCTCGGTGGGAGAGGCGCGCATGCTGCGCGGGCCCGGCCGACGCGAGGTGGGTCACGGCTCCCTGGCCGAGCGGGCCATCAAGCCGGTGCTGCCCGACCACGACGACTTCCCGTACACCATCCGGGTCGTGTCGGAGACCCTCGAGTCGAACGGCTCGTCGTCCCAGGCGGCCATCTGTGGAGCGACCCTGGCCCTGCTGGACTCCGGTACGCCCCTCAAGGCGCCGGTGGCGGGCATCGCCATGGGCCTGATCACCGACGGCGAGCGCACCGTGGTGCTCTCGGACATCCTCGGCGACGAGGATCACCTGGGCGACATGGACTTCAAGGTGGCCGGCTCGCCGCGCGGGATCACCGCGCTGCAGATGGACATCAAGGTCCAGGAGATCGACTGGGACATCATGGAGAAGGCCCTGTCCCAGGCCCGCGACGGACGTCTCCACATCCTCCAGAAGATGGAGGAGACCACCAACGACGAGCTGGACGGCCTGCAGCCCCGAGCGGACCTGCACGCCTTCGCGCCTCGCCTGGAGGTCCTCTACATCAAGCCGGATCGCATCCGCGACATCATCGGGCCTGGCGGCAAGACGATCCGCGCCATCCAGGAGACCACCGAGTGCAAGATCGATGTCGAGGACGATGGTCGCGTGGCGGTCTTCGGTCCGAGCGGCGAGACGGTGTCCCGGGCGCTGGCCATGGTCGAGGAGCTCACCCAGGAGGCCGAGATCGGTCGGGTGTACCTCGGCAAGGTCAAGCGGATCGCCGACTTCGGCGCCTTCGCGGAGATCTTCCCCGGCACGGACGGCTTGATCCACATCAGCCACCTGGCCGAGGGGCGGGTCGAGAAGGTCACCGACGTGCTCTCCGAGGGCGACGAGGTGCTCGTGAAGTGCATCGACATCGACCCGGCCGGGCGCATCCGCCTGTCCCGCAAGGAGGCCCTCGCCGACGCTGCGAGCGCCGCGGAGTGACGCACCCTTCGCCGCTCCGTGTCCGCATCCAGCGGCTGCCGAACGGCGAAGGACTGCCGCTCCCCTCTCCGGCCACGGCCGCAGCCGCCGGTTGCGACCTGGCTGCCGCCGTCGACGGCGAGCTCGTGCTGGCTCCCGGCCAGCGCGAGCTCGTCCCGACCGGCTTCCGGATCGAGCTGCCTCCGGGCTACGAGGCCCAGGTGCGGTCCCGAAGCGGTCTGGCCCTGCGTCACGGCATCACGCTCCCGAACTCCCCGGGCACGATCGATGCCGACTATCGGGGCGAGGTGTGCGTGATCCTGCAGAACGGCGGCGACGAGGACTTCGTCGTCAAGCGGGGGGACCGGATCGCGCAGCTGATCGTGGCTCCCGTGCTCGCCGTCCGCTTCGAGGAGGTCGACGCGCTCGAGGAGACCGAGCGCGGTGAAGGGGGTTTCGGTCACACGGGGCGGGAGAGCTGAAGCCCCGGTAGCCTTGGAGTCGAGTCCTTCAGCGAGGCGAGCCCTTGAGTGCGACCGAAGAGCCCGAGGCCGTGCAAGAGACGCCCGAGACCCCGGAGACGGAGTCCGCTGACGAGCCCGTGCATCCGCAGCCGGCCACGCCGCTGCCCGACGCGGAGGGCCGGGAAGGCCTGAGCGAGACCGTCACCCGCTTCCTGACGGCGGGGGTGCTCGTGCCCACCGTGCTGTGGGTGATCGTCCAGGGCGGGCTCGTGTATCTGGGCGTCGTGATCGCCTTCGTGCTGCTGGGGCAGCGCGAGTTCTACCACCTGATCGAGGAGAAGGGAGCGAGGCCCTTGTGGAGCCTCGGCCTGGGGGCCGGCGCCGCCCTGCCCGTGGTCGCGTACATGGGCAACGAGTACCACGTGACCTTGCTGATGACGGCGTCGCTCCTGGCGCTGATGGTCGCGCAGCTGCGCAAGCGCAACATCACCGAGTCCCTGGCCAGCCTCTCCGGGACCTTCTTCGGGGTGGTCTACGTCGGCTGGCTGCTCTCGCACATCGTCGTGCTCCGGAACTTCTACGGCGCCGGGCTCGATCGCTTCGGCCTCGGCGAGGTGACCTCGCTGGCGCTGGTTCCGGAGGCCGGAATCTTCTTCGTGATCTTCACCCTGACGGTGGTCGTCAACTGTGACGCCGGCGCCTACTTCGCCGGGCGCGCCTGGGGACGCCACAAGCTGGCGCCGCGGGTCAGCCCGGGCAAGAGCGTCGAAGGTGCGCTGGGTGGGATCGTCTGGGGCACGACGGCGGGGCTCATCTGCAAGGCCGTGTTCGACGCCTTCTGGCCCGCGCTCTCCGCGTCCCTCGACTGGGGTGTGCTGGCGGGACTCGGCGTGCTGCTGGGGATGGCAGGAATCGTCGGCGACCTGGTCGAGTCGCTGCTCAAGCGCGACGCGGCCATCAAGGACGCGGGGTCGCTGCTTCCCGGGATGGGGGGCATCCTGGACCGCATCGACGCGCCCCTGCTGGCCGTTCCGGTGATGCACTACGCGCTGCTCGGCTACTTCTTCCTGCGCCTGAGCTGAGCGGTGACGGCCTGGGTCATCCTGGTCTCCGGGCCTCCGGCGGCCGGCAAGAGCACCCTGGCCGCGGGACTGAGCGAGCGGCTGGGATGGCCCTGCTTCGCCAAGGACGCCCTCCAGGAGTCCCTCTACGACGCGCTGGGAGAGGCCGACGCCGACACCTGCAAGCGCCTCGGTGGAGCGGCGACGGCCCTGCTCTTCGAGATCGCGGCCGTCGAGCTGGCGGCCGGACGCTCGCTGCTGCTCGACGCGAACTTCGACCCGGCTCGCCATACGGCGCCCGCCCGGCGTCTTCTCGGGATCGGTGCGGTCCGGGCCGCGCAGGTCCATTGCAGCGCGCCCGAGGCGCTGCTGCGTGCCCGCTTCGAGGCCCGCGCCGGCTCGCGTCATCCGGTCCACCGCGATCTCGAGCGCGCCCCCGGCCTGGACTTCGGGAGCTACGGGCCGCTCGACCTGCCCGGGCCACGGATCGAGGTGGACGGGAGCCGTCCGGGCGAGCCGCCCTGGGGCGAGCTCCTGGAACGGCTGGGCGCCCGCGGTCCGGCCCGGAGCGGGAGCTCCCCCGGATAGCGGGCAAGCGAAGGGGCGCGACGCCTGCCGGCGCCGCGCCCCCCGTTTGCTGCGATGCTACGAGCTCTGATCAGAACTGGTAGTACAGCTGCGTTCCCAGGTAGTGGGTGTCGTCGTCGAAGGGCGTCGCTGCGCCGTTCGTCTGGCGACCTTCCGGGAAGATGTCGCCCGTCGAGCCGCTCCCGTCGGCCGCCTCGTACTTGTACTCGATCTTCCAGACGAGGTTCTCCGTGAGCGACCAGTCGGCCGTGGTGGTCCACGAGTAGAGCTCGCCGTCGTTGCCGTCGTCGTCGTCGAGGTGCGCGACCTCGAAGCGACCACCGATTCCCATGTCGTCGGTGAAGCCCCAGCGACCGCCCAGAGCCAGGGCGTGGGCGAAGGGATCACCCTCGCCCGTCGAGGGCGCGGAGTCGGGCACGTTGTTGATTCGGAAGTAGTCGTAGTTGGCCCAGAAGAGCAGGTTGTCGGTCGGCGTCAGCTCGACCACGACGTCGTAGATGAAGAGGTCGTCGCCGGCCCCTTCCACGTCCGAGTCGTACATGCCGTTGAAGAGCGCCGTCACCGTGTCGTTGCCCCAGCCGACCTGCCACATGAAGCCCTTGCTCATGTTGGTGTCGAACTGCTCGTTGGCCAGGCCGTTCACCGCGCCCACGGTGTAGGTGAAGCCGTTGTCGAACTCCTGGCCCACCAGCACGCCCGTCTGCGAGAAGGGCTGGAAGTTGTTGTACGCGAAGCCGCGGGTGATGTTGACGTTGCTGGGCGCGCCTGCGACCTCGTAGCCGATCAGCGTGCCGAACTTACCGGCCGTGACCGTCTGGCCCCAGGGCGTCAGGTAGGAGACGTTCGCCTGCACGACCCAGATGTCGTTGCCGTTGGCGTTGCCCGAGCCACCCCGCGAGCCGTTGGTCGCCTCGGCCAGAGCCGTGGCCGTGGCGCCGTAGGTCACCTCGAAGTGGAAGCCGGCGGGCATCTCCTCGGTGGGCGCCCGATCCATCACGAACCACGCCTCGTCGAGCTGGAAGGTGTTGTGGTCGGGATGGAAGGGATTCGACACCGCGGCGTTTCCGCCGGACTGCGGGTTTCGGGGATTGTTGAAGTTCCAGAAGTAGCTGGCCGCCACCCAGCCGCTGAAGTCCGTGGACTCCAGGAAGGAGGAGAGGGCCGACGACGAGCCACGCTCTTCGTCGAGACCGGCTTCCTTGATGACGCTCTCCTGTTCTTGGATCTGCTCTTCCTGCGCGTCGAGACGGTCCTGGAGCTGAAGGACCAGCTCGCGCATTTCTCGCATTTCGTCCTGGGACTCAGCGGCCCACGCTCCTGTCGCAACCATTGCGACCGAAGCGGCGGCCACCATCAGGCACGTGATGATGGAACGCATTGATTGAAGGTCTCCTCGGATAACGGATTGATCCGCCCGTGGCAGAGCAATCCGCGTGCCGCCGCGACCTGTACGCGAACCCGTGCACGGCACGACTCGCGTGTGCCCAGGGCTGCCCAGGGGTGTCCAAGGAGGCTCCCCGACCTGCCCAAAGCGAGGGCGTGGCTTGCACACTTCCAGTGCTTGGGGAGCGCGCGCAGTCTACCGAACGCCGGTTGACTGGTAACTGTGTGTCAATGGCATCGTGGGGTGCGATGCCCCCGCTTTCGGCCGGGCTTGCAGCTCGGTGCGCTCTCACGGCCCCTGGCGGCGCACCGGAGCGGATGGGTGGGGTGCAACGCCATCAGACCCACCGCGGGCGATGGGTCGGGTGGTCCCGGGGCAGGCGGCGGGCCGGAGGCGGGGGATCCCGCGGAACGGGGATCAGAACTGATAGTAGAGCTGGCTTCCCAGCAGGATCAGGTCGCCGGCGGTGCCGCTGCGGCCGTCCCGGTAGCTCGCGCCCAGGCCGTTCTGACCCTTCTCGTACTTGGCCTCGAGCCTGGCCACGAGCTCCTCGGTGAGCGCGTAGTCGAGGGTTCCCGTGAAGGACCACAGGTCGCCATCGAGAGGGCGCACCGCGCCGTTCGCGTCCGTGAAGGTCGCGGTGTCTTCGTCGTCGAAGTGGGCGTACTCGACCCGGCCCCCGATCCCCAGGTCGTCGGTCACGCCGAAGCGTGCTCCGGCCGCGGCCGCGACGGCCCAGGGATTCTGGTTGGCTTGCTCCTCGTTGCGGTAGTCGAGATTCAGCCAGAAGAGCAGTCGATCCGACGGGGTCAGCTCGGCCACGACGTCCGCCAGCCAGAAGGCTCCGTTGCGCCCGTCGATGGCTTCGGTGTAGAAGCCCGTGGCGTGCACGCTCACCCGGTCGTTCGCCCAACCGACCTGGGCGAGGGCGCCCACCTCGTCGTCGAAGTTGGGCTGCTCGTTGCGGAAGCCGTTGACGACGCCCAGGGTGTAGTCGAGGCCGTTGTCGAAGCGCTGGGAGGCCAGGACGCCGGTCTGGGAGAGGGGCTGGAACAGCGTGAACGCGAAGCCGCGCGTGACATGCACGCTGTTCGGCGCGCCGGCCTTCTCGTAGCCGATCGGGGTCACGAACTTCCCCGCGGTGAGGGTGGGACCCCAGGGTGTGCGGTAGGAGACGTGCGCGGCGGGTACCCACAGGTCGTTCGCGTTCCCGTTCGCGCCGCTGCCCTGAATCGTCGACGAGGTGGCCCCGAAGGCCAGCTCGATGTGGAAGCCCGCCGGGCTCTCGCGCGTTGCGGCGCGGTCCATGACGAGCCACGCCTCGTCGAGCTGGAAGCTGTTGTGATCGGCGTGGAAGGGGTTCGAGAAGGGCCCGTTGGCGCCGCTGCGCTGGCCACGCGGGTTGTTGAAGTTCCAGAAGTAGCTGGTCGCCACCCAGCCCCGGAAGTCCGTCTGCAGGAGGAAGGTCGACAGCCCCGAGGCCGACCCGCGCTCGTCGAGTCCGGCCTCACGGAGCCGGTCCTGCTGGTCCTCGATGCGCCGCTCCTGGGCCTCGACGCGATCCTGCAGGGCCAGGATCTGCTCTCGCATCAGACGCAGGTCGTCCCGCTCGCCGGACTCGGCGAGCGCGATCGCCTCCGCGGGGAGCACGAGGGAGAGCGTGGCAGAGAGGAGCGCGGCAGCGGCCGCGAAGCTGGGGGGCTTCATGACAGTAGGATCGGCGATCCGGCTGCGCTGACGTAGGGGGAAAACGCCACGCCGGAGGGTCGTCGTCAGGTGGCGCCGAGGTTCCTCCGGATGCGAGTGGCGGGCTCCTCCACGTCGGCCCGGAACGCCTGGCCCGTCACCTTCTCGAACACCTCCACGTAGCGCCGGGCCGCCTCGCAGCGGACCTCGAGGGGCAGCTCGGGGGGCGTCCCGTCGCCCTGGTAGCCCTGCTCGCCCAGCCACAGCCGCACGTACTCCTTGTCGATGGCGGGCGGGCTCTGGCCCTTCGACATCGCCTGGTCGTAGCGGTCCCGATACCAGTAGCGGGAGGAGTCGGGCGTGTGGATCTCGTCGATCACGACCAGCTTGCCGTCCGGTCCCAGCCCCAGCTCGTACTTCGTGTCGGCCAGGATCAGACCGCGGCTCGCGGCGAAGTCCTGTCCGATGCGGAACAGGTCTCCGGTGATGCGCGCCGCCTCGTCGTACAGGGCCTCCGAGATCGCGCCGCTCTCGATCAGGCTGGCGCGCGAGGCGAGCTCGTCGTGCTCGCCCTGGGTTGCCTTGGTGGTCGGCGTGAGCAGGGGCTCGGGCAGCTGCTCGTGTCGCTTCAGACCCTCCGGCAAGGCGTGCCCGCAGTAGCTCCGCTCGCCGCGTTCGTAGGCGGTCCAGATCGAGGTCTTCGTCGAGCCCGTCAGGTAACCGCGGTAGACGAACTCCACGGGCAGCAGCTCGCACTCCTGCACGATCGAGACGGCCGGGTCCGGAACCTCGATGAGGTGGTTCGGGATGGCGCCGCGCGTCTTCTCGAACCAGAAGGCCGCCAGCTGGTTGAGCACCTGTCCCTTCAGCGGGATGGTGCCGACCACCACGTCGAAGCAGGAGACGCGATCCGTCACGACGATGGTCCGCCGGTCGCCCTGCACGTAGCTGTCGCGCACCTTGCCGGGATGCTTCTCGCCGAGCCCCTGGAAGTCGGTCTCGTGCAGCGTGGTCTCGCACAGCTCCCGGAGCAGCGAGTCGTCGATGGTCGGCATGGCGGTTCTCCGGAATGGAAGAGTGGGTCCGGAAGGGCGGGAGTGTATCAGCGGCCGCTAGACTCGGCGCGTGGAAGACGACCGGCAGAAGGGCCGGGAGCCCGGCCGTGCAGGGGAGGGCAGACGAACGACGTCTCGCGCCTCGGTACTCGGCCCGATCGCCGCCGGGGTGCTGCTCGATCTCGCCGACTTCGCGACCCTGGGTCCCGTCGGCCTGTACCTGGGAGCGCTCGTCGGCGGCATCGCGGGCTGGCTGCTGGCCGCGGGTCTCGGCGTCCGCCGCGAACGACGCTTCGGGTACGCGGTCGCGGCGGCCGTCTACTGCACCCTGCCGTTCACCGCCTACCTGCCGGTGGCGACGCTGCTGGGAGCGGGAGTGCGCCTGCTCGAGCGGGAGCCGCCCGGCGTCGACGTGCCCGAGCCCGACACGGGACGCGGGCCCGCCATCGAGGCCGAGTACCGCTCGCACTGGGACGACGACTGATCCGCTGCTACTGGAATTCTCCTTCCGAACCGCATGGTTGCGGCCACGGGGTGCGTTGACCGGCGAGCCCGTGGCCGGTAGACTGCGCGCTCCGCTCTCCCGTCCTCCCGTCCATTGCAAGCGCGCGCCACTGGAGACTCGATGTCGGTCCCCCCGCTCGGCCCGGATTCCGCCTCGGCCGGCTCTCGCCCGTCTCAAGACACCGGTCTGCTCGAGCTGTCCCCCGAAGAGGCCGACGCGCTGCGCGCCGCCCACGAGGCCGACCACTTCCACGACGAGTGCGGCGTCTTCGGCATCCAGGCACACGACGAAGCGGCGCACATCGCCTACCTCGGTCTCTACGCGCTCCAGCACCGGGGTCAGGAGAGCTGCGGGATCGTCGCCTCCAACGGTCGCGAGCACACCGTGCACCGGGCGATGGGCCGGGTGGCGGACACCTTCAGCGACAAGATCCTCGCCCGCATCGAGGGCCGTCATGCGATCGGTCACGTGCGCTATTCGACCGCCGGCGAGAGCCACCTGCGAAACGCGCAGCCCATCTATGCCAAGACCGACGGCGGCCCGGTCTCCATCGCCCACAACGGCAACCTCGTGAATGCCGTCGCCATTCGCCAGGAGCTCGAGGGCCGCGGTGCCATCTTCGCCTCCAGCAACGACAGCGAGGTCATCCTGCACCTGCTCGCGCGCTCGCGGGAGGGCACGCTCGAGGATCGGCTGATCGATGCGCTCTCGCGTGTGAAGGGTGCCTTCAGCATCGTCATGCTGACGGACGAGACCCTGATCGCCGCACGCGACCCCAACGGCTTCCGGCCGCTCAGCCTCGGGCGCCTGGGCAGCTCCTGGGTGGTCGCCAGCGAGACCTGTGCGCTCGACCTGATCGGCGCGAGCTTCGAGCGCGACGTCGAGCCGGGCGAGGTCGTGGTGATCCGGCGCGGGCGACTGCGCAGCCTGCGTCCCTTCACCCGGGACGTCAGGGAGACCTTCTGCATCTTCGAGTACATCTACTTCGCCCGACCGGACTCGAACCTGCTGCGGCAGAACGTCTACGCCTACCGCAAGGAGCTGGGACGGGTGCTGGCACGCGAGACGCCGGCCAACGCCGACATGGTGGTGCCCGTTCTCGACTCGGGGACGCCCGCCGCTCTGGGCTTTGCCCAAGAGTCGGGCATCCCCTACGAGACGGCGCTGATCCGCAACCACTACGTCCAGCGCTCCTTCATCGAGCCCGCCCAGTCCATCCGGGACTTCCGCGTCAAGGTCAAGCACAACGCCATCCGCGGCTTCCTCGAGGGCAAGCGCGTGGCGCTGGTGGACGACTCGATCATCCGTGGCACGACCCTGGTGAAGATCGTCGCCATGCTTCGGAGCGCGGGCGCCCGCGAGGTACACGTGCGGATCTCCTCGCCGCCCTCGGTCGGACCCTGCCACTACGGCATCGACACCCCCGACCAGGAAGAGCTGGTGGCGCACCGCATGAGCCCGGAGCAGATCCGCGATCGTCTGGGTGCCGACTCGCTGGGCTACCTCAGCATCGAGGGGCTGCGCGAGACGAGCCGGGTCCAGCTGAAGCGGGGCTTCTGCGACGCCTGCTTCTCGCTCGACTACCCCGTGCCGGTGAACGAAGAGGACGGTGCGCCGCAGCTGTCGCTCTTCCGCTCGCTCGAGGACGATCTCGAGCCGTGAGCGAGCGCATCGCCGGGCGCCTCGACCGCCAGCAGCTCGAACACAAGGTCGAGGCGGGCGAGATCGAGACCGTCATCACCGCCTTCCCGGATCTCTACGGGCGCCTGATGGGCAAGCGCATCCTGGCGCGCTTCTTCCTCGAGGAGATCGCCGACGACGGCATGCACGCCTGCGACTACCTGTTCGCCTCCGACATGGAGATGGACCCCACGCCCGGCTACGACTTCACGAGCTGGGCGAGCGGCTACGGGGACATGCGCGCGATTCCCGACATGGGAAGCCTGCGCCGCGCGGACTGGCTCGACCGGACCGCGATCGTGCTGTGCGACTCCCTCGACGAGGAGGAGGATCGTCTGGTTCCCGTCGCGCCGCGCTCCATCCTGAAGCGACAGGTCGAGCGCGCCCGGGAGAAGGGCCTGGTGCCGCAGCTGGCCAGCGAGCTCGAATTCTTCCTCTTCAAGCAGAGCTACGACGAAGCGCGCGCCCAGGCCTACCACGGCCTCGAGACGCGGGAGGGCTACAACGAGGACTACCACCTGCTGGCCGGCGCCTGGGCGGAGCCGGTCCTGGGGGCGATCCGGCGCCACGTGGACGCTTCGGGGATCCCGGTCGAGTTCAGCAAGGGCGAGGCGAGTGCCGGACAGCACGAGCTGAACCTGCGCTACGCGACCGCCGTCGAGATGGCCGACCGCCACGTCCTCTACAAGCAGGCCGCCAAGGAGATCGCCGCCGAGAAGGGAGCGGCCATCACCTTCATGGCCAAGTGGGATACCGACCACGCCGGCAACAGCCTGCACGTGCACCTGAGCCTGACCGATGAGAACGGCGCCTCCGTCTTCACCGACGAGTCCGAACCGGAGCTGCCCGGCACCCACGCGCGTCCGTCGCAGACCTTCCGCTTCGCGGTGGGCGGCATGCTCGCCCACGCGCGCGAGCTCTCGCTGCTCTTCGCGCCGAATCCGAACTCCTACAAGCGCTACGTCGAGGGCAGCTTCGCACCGACGCGGATCGCCTGGAGCTACGACAACCGCACGGTGGGCTTCCGGGTCGTCGGGCACGGAGCCTCGCTGCGGATCGAGTGCCGGATCCCGGGAGGGGATGCGAATCCCTATCTCGTCTACGCCGGGCTGATCGCGGCGGCGCTCGACGGCATCGAAGCGCGCAGCGACCCGGGGCCCCTGTTCGAGGGCGACGGCTACCAGGCGACGGAGCTGCCGCGCATGCCGGAGAGCCTCTCCCAGGCCATCGAGGCCTTCGAGGCCAGTGACTTCGTACGCGGGGCCTTCGGGGAGGACGTCGCTGCGCATCTGTTGCACTTCGCCCGCGCCGAGCTCCGGGCCCACCGCACTGCGGTGACGGACTTCGAGCGCGCCCGCTACCTCGAGCGCATCTAGCCGGCGACCGGGTCCCCAGAGGCCCTGGGAGTGCGCGCGACCCCGCGAGGGGGCCGCTGCGTCAGGTTCGGGCCTCGGACACCCGATGAGGGAGGCGAGGGAGAGATCTCGACGTGTGGGCTCCGGTTGCCGGAGTCGAAAGGCGGAACCGTGCCTCGAAAGCTGCGTGTCCAGTACCGAACGGTGGAGTCCTTCCGCCAGGAGTACGCGCAGAACATCGCCAAGGGCGGTCTCTTCATCCCGACCCGCCACGAGATCGAGATGCGCGAGCACGTGGAGGTCGAGCTGGTCCTGGCCTTCGCGGATCGCTCGGTGATCCTCCCCGGAGAGGTCGTCCACTCGATCCCGCCGGAGATGGCGAGCGCCGGCGCACAGCCGGGCGTCGCCATCCAGTTCCTGGTGGACGGAGACGAGCTGCGGGGCAAGCTCGAGGGCTTGTCGGGTCCGGTCGCCACCCACGTCGACGAACGGCAGCTCGGGACCGGTCGTCGCGTGGCGCCGCGTTCGCGGGCGCACGTACCGGCCGACCTCGAGTTCGGGGGCGAGTGGCTCGAGGGTCACACCCGGAACGTCAGCACATCCGGGGTGCTGGTCGCCCTCGGCCACGCTCCGCCGCCCGTCGGCCGACGCGTGAAGGTCCGGATCCAGCTGCCTTCCGGCGGCGATCACATGAAGGTGCCGGGCCAGATCGCGCGACACGTCGACGCCACCGGGGTGAGCTGCGTGGGGGTGCACTTCCTGGTCCCCGAGGCCCGGGTGTCCGACGTGGCCGCCTTCATGGCGCGGGTCCGGGCGGTGGAGCATGCCCGGCGCCTCGGCGGCATCAACGGCCCCATCGCCGATCTCGGCATCGAGAGTGTGCTCGCGATGTTCGGCAGGACGGCACCGGAGGGCATGCTGACGCTCAGCCGAGGCGACGAGGAAGGCTACATCGTCATCGACCACGGCACCCTGCGCGCGCAGGTCGGTCTGGTGTCGGGTCGCGAGGCGCTCGACGAGCTCTTGAGCTGGAACGAAGGCAGCTTCTCCTTCGAGGGGCAGGCCGACGAGACGCTGGTGGTGGGCGACGCGATCCCGGTCTCCGTCCTGGCGGGCGTCGAGCCGCCGGCCGCGGGGCCGGAGACAGGGCCCGACGGAGGGCTCGGGGACGCCGAGGCCGCGGACGACGAGCTGGTGCTGATGGATCTCGACGCGCTCGAGGCCCCGCAAGAGCCCCAGCCCGTCGGCGAGGGCCGCCTCGAGGTCGACGAGACCGACGGCGAGGCAGCGGAGTCCGAAGAGGAGCGCGGCGGCGACGCCG
>JANQSB010000397.1 GCA_028284295.1 Myxococcota bacterium
TGCCCTCGACCGCGACTTCTTCGTCCGCCAGAGCGTCGTCGCCCGCTTCGCGGACACCGAGCGGCGCCTCGAGATCGTTCTGCAGTCGCGCTGCGACGAGCTGCGGGTGATCGGGCTGACCCCGTTCGGCATGCGGCTCTTCACCGCGGTGCGGGACGCAGAAGGACTGCGGGTCGACGCGCTGTCCGGCACCGAGCTTCCGGTCCAGCCCGAGCGCGTCCTGCGGGACATCGAGCGGACCTTCTTCCGGTCGTCACCTCCCCTGGCGGCGGGCGAGCGGGAGGTCGCCTTCGGCGAAGAGCGGGTGATCGAACGCTTCGAGGCCGGGCGACTCGTCGAGCGCCGGGTCTTCGGGAAGGACGGGTCCGACACCCCCGAGCTGCGAATCCGCTATGCGGGGCCGGTCGCTGCCGCGGGCATCCGCGAGCGCGTCTCGCTCGAGAGCCCGACGCTCGGCTACGCTCTCGAGATCCACAACCACCAGATCGAGGAGCTCTCGTGCGCCGGCGGAAGCTGAAGCGGGCGGCCTCCCTGGCTGCCCTGGTGATCGCCTTCCCCGCGTCCGGGCTGCTCGGCTGCCAGACCGAGCCGATCTACGAGGTGGAGGCTGCGGTGGTCCCGCGCGAGCCCGGCTGGACCCTGGCGGACATGACCCGGGCCATCCAGCGGGCCGGCGCACGCCGGGGCTGGGACATGCGGATCATCGAGGAGGGCCACATCGAGGGCCGCCTGCGCAAGCCCGCCGTCATGGCGCTCGTGGACGTGCGCTACACGGCCTTCGAGTTCGACATCCGCTACCGGGACAGCGAGAACCTCGACTACTCGCCATCCCGGGGCGAGATCCACAACAACTACAACCGCTGGGTCTACAACCTGGAGCGCGACGTGCGGCAGGAGTTCCTGCGCATGCGCCCGGCGCGGAGCGAGGCCGCCACGCCCGCCTCACCCTGACCGGCGAACGCTGCGCGGACTTCCCGAAGGATGTCTGCCGCCGGACAGTGGCGGCTGCGGCCCGCGGCCCATCAAGAGCGCGCGCCGACCCTCCGATAGGCCTCCCGCCCGGCGTCGCCCGCGACAGGGGAACCGTTGCGACCTCGCGGGGCACCCACAGGAGCGGATTGCTACCCTCGCATCCGCGCCATCCTGCTCGGAGGCCACCCCATGCACCGCGCGCCCGCCCTCCTCGCCGGCTCCCTCGCGATCGCCTTCTTCGCGCTGGGCTGCGGCTCCACGAGCTTCAGCGATCCCAGCGGCAACCGCCTGACGGTCGGCAGCACGGCCATCACCCTGGTCAACCTCCACGCCAAGAAGAGGGTGCTCTCCTCGGTCAACCGTCAGGGCACCGAGCTGATCCCGCTATGCACCGAGATCCAGATCACGGGTCTGGGGCGCAAGCGCATGGACTTCCGGATCGCCGGCTCGCCCCAGCCCTACCAGTTCCGCTACCACAAGGCGGCGGCCGAGCCCTTCCCCCAGAATCTCGCCCGCTACTTCGGCACCCGTTGCCCGAGCGACCGCGTGGCCGGGATGAGCGCCGTCGATCAGTACGGCATCGAGAAGGGTCGGCCCTACATCGGCATGACCAAGCAGGGCGTCATCCTGGCGATCGGCTATCCCCCCAAGCACCGGACGCCCAGCCTCGCCGGCAACAAGTGGCGCTACTGGGGAACCCGACGCGGCTGGATGGTCAACTTCGACGGCGACGGCATCCTGACCTCGGTCAAGGGGCTGAACACCGCGCAGATCACTCCTCCCTCGGACCTCCAGGTCGCCAGCCGCACCGCGACGCCTTCGGCGCCGGGCCGCTACAGCCTTCCCTCCCAGTCCGCCCAGCCGAGCTACACGCCGCCGCCTCCCCAGACCGCGACCCGGCGGACGGCCCGGGAGATCACCACCGAGGACGGCAAGCTCTACTCCCGGCGCGTGGCCGTGGTCATCGGCATCAACGAGTACGAGCACTGGCCGAGTCTCTCGGGCGCATCGAACGACGGCCACCGCGTCGCCGAGTTCCTGCGGGAGGAGGGCTGGGACGAGGTCATCGAGGTCTACGACGAGGAGGCCACGCGACGCCGGATGCTGAAGATGCTCGGCACCGAGCTGCCTCGCATGACCGACGAGAACACCCTGGCGATGATCTACTTCGCGGGCCACGGTCAGACCGAGACCCTCCCGGGCGGTGGCAAGCGCGGCTACCTGATCCCGGTCGACGGGGACACCGAGGACGTCTTCTCGACGGCCATCTCGATGGACACGGTCCGCGACCTGTCGAAGCGGACCCCGGCCAAGCACGTCTACTACGCGATCGATGCCTGCTACTCGGGGCTCGCGCTCACCCGGGGAATCACCCGACCCGGCAGCGGCTCTCCCGACGTCTACCTTCGCAAGATCACGAGCGTTCCCGTCGTACAGATCATCACCGCGGGCGCCGACGGCGAGCAGGCCATCGAAGTGGGCGGACAGGGGCTCTTCACCACCTACCTGCTGCGCGCCATGCAGGGCGAGGCGGACTTCAACCACGACGGAGCCGTCACGGCCAGCGAGATCGGCGCCTACGTGAAGCCCGAGGTGACGAACGCGTCGCGCAACCAGCAGACGCCGCAGTTCGGCACCATGGAAGGCAGCGGCGAGATCGTCTTCCTGGCCCGCTGAGCCCGATCGGCTACGACGCGCCGGTCTCGTCTGGATTGCCGTTCGGACCCCGGGCCAGCTCCGCGGCCAGGACCTCGAGCTCGGACGGCTCGCGGTCGGCATGCACCCGGGCCCAGCGACCGAAGAGCTCCGCGGCGGCCCGGTGGAAGCCTTCCGGCAGCCCCGCGTCGCGGAAGGTGTCGGCGATCTCGTGCATCTCGCCCTCGAAGCGCCACGCCTTGCGGCCGACGCCCGGGAGCGAATCGAGGCGACGCAGCAGGTCCGGAATCGACCGCTGCCACTCGGCTCGCAGGGCGTCGCCGACTCCCTCGGCCAGAGCGGTCGCCTGGATCGCAGCGAGCAGGGCGGTCGTTCCCTTGGTCCAGGCCGCGTAGCCCATCTTCAGCGCCGAGGCGGCACCCACACCGCCCTCGATCGGGATCGCCTCGAGGAAGCTTCCGGCGAAGCAGCCCGCGAGCTCCGCCGCGCGGTCGCCCGAGAGGTAGAGGCGCGCCAGCCCGGCTCGCGTCGGCGGCGGTCCGACGATGCCCCCGTCGACCAGCGACACCCCCGCCCCGGCGAACAGCGCCGCCACCTCGCGAGCGGTCGATGGAGAGACGGCGTTGGCCTCGACGTAGACGCCGGAAGGGCCGCAATCGAGAACCGCGCGCGCGACCTCCAGTGCCGCGCTCGGGGGACACACGCTCAGGACCGTGTCACTCACGCGGGTCAGCTCGGCCAGGTCGGCGACCTCGGCGAGGCCCGCGGCACGGGCCCGTTCGCGGGTCGCTGCGCTGCGTCCGGCCACGGCGAAGCAGACCCGGGAGCCGGCAGCCACCCCGCAAGCGCCGACGGCGGCGCCCATCTCACCGGGGCTGATCAGTCCGATCGTTGCGTGCGACATGCGTACTCGAGATCCCCTCGGCGCGACGATACCGCTCCTGTGCCGTCTCCCGCGGGCCTCGCTTGACAGGGCTACAGGGCCCCGGGACCTTCCCCGATAAGCAGGACTCACATCTTTTTGGGGGGTGTCATGGAACGAAAACTCGCCACCGCTCTGTCTGGGGCGGCCCTTCTCCTCCTGGTCTTCGGGACGAGCGCCTGCTCGATCTCGAACAGCTCCGAGACGCTCTCGAACTCGATCAGCAGCCCCTTCGAGTGGAGCTCGGACTCGTCGGACAGCAGCAGCGACAGCAGCGCCGGCGACTCGGCCTACCGGCAGGACGTCAGCGACTACACGGTCGCGTTCGCCACGGGCGACGGCGACCTCGACGCCTTCCGGAGCGGACTGCGACTGCTCTCGGAGCGACGCGGCGTGACGAACTGGGAAGAGGACGGCCTCACCCTCGCGAGCATCGGACAGGGCCTGAACGAGGCCGGCTGGAAGCCGGACGCCATGCGGGCCTTCGCGCAGGAGCTGCTGGGTGCGAACGCTCCCGGGCTGGAGGCGCTGCAGGCCGGGTACGCGTCGATCCCGTAGCGACGTGTCGCGCCGCGGCCGGGCCGTCTTCGCGGCGATCGTCGCGCAGGCCGCCCTCTGCACGAGCGCCTTCGGGGCCGCCGACGAGTTCGACGCGTCCTTCGACTACCTCTACGTCGAAGCGAACGAGGGAAGCTCGAGCGGCGGCCACACGGCGGTGCGTTTCGGGGCCCAGAGCTACCACTTCCAGAACCGCGACGGTCTGCTCGTCCTCGATCGCGAGTTCACGGCCGACCTGCTGCACGACTACGCGCTGCTCAACAATCGGACGGTGCGAGCCAGCCGGGTCGCACTTCGCGAGGCGGACCTCCGCCGCCTGCACGACAGCTTCGAGCGTCGCTACCACCGTCAGTCGCGGCAGCTGGAGGTCGGTGCCGCCCTCCGGGACGACCTCGAGCTGCTCGACCGCTGGCGGGAGGGCGCAGCGAGCGAGGTTCCGGGCCTCGGCTACTTCGAACGGGACGGCACCGCATCGCCCGCGGTGCGCGCGCTGCGGGACCGCCTGACGGAGCGCTACGGGATCGGCTTCCTCACGCGCCGCCGCGACGAAGCGCTCGCCCAGCTGGCCGAGCTGGCCGCGACCGATCCCGCCGCGTGGCCCGCCCCGCCGCCGGAACATGCCTCCCAGGAGCCTCCCCTGGCCTGGCCCTGGGCCCGCCGCTACCAGGCGGTCGCCTCGAGCGTCGCCGCCGTGGACCTGCTGCACGCATCCGCGGCCCTCGACGCGACGACGCTCGTCGTTCGCGAGACCCCCAGCGGCTGGCTGGTCGACGAGGAGCTGCGGCGCATCCGGGAGATGCGCGCCCGGCTCGAGGACTCGCTGGTGCGGCTGGCCGGGTCTCCGCGAAGCGACTGGGGGCGACCCTTCCTCGTCGGTCTGGCGCGGCTCCTGGCTCTGGACGAGGCCCTCGCGCGACGCCGACTCGTGGTACTGGACACCCTGCCCGCCGACGCGCACCAGCTTCCCTATCGCGCCCTCGAGCCCCGCCTCGAGCGCATCGGCGAGATCCTGCTGGCCGGCCATGCCCGGATCGAGATGGCGCGCCGCGACTGGAGCTCCGGCGCGCCCGGCGAGCGACCGCAGACGCGCCTCGAGGGAGCGATCAACCGGGTCCACGAGCTCGAAGCGAGCGTGCGCGAGCAGCGGGCGCTGCGCCTCGCACCCGGAAACCGGGTGCCCGCGCGACCCGGCCCCTCCCGAACCCCCCTGCCGAAGCTCGAGGACACCCACTCGATCGACACCGCCCGCGCGCGGGTCGCCTCGCGCATCGATCGGCACGCCGCGGCGATGACGGCGCTCTACCGCTACCACCTGATCACGCGCAACTGCGTGTCCGAGCTGTTCGAGACCCTCAACGCCGGCCTCGGCGACTCGCCCGAGGAGGTCGCGGAGGTCCTCGGCGGCCACCTCGACGGGCACAGTGAGTTCGGCTTCGTCCCCTTCGTCTCTGCGCGTGCAGTCGACGACCGGTTCCGTGTGGTGGAGCAGCGCGTGCTCCCGTCGTTCCGGGAGATGCAGCTCGCCGAGATGCGCCGGCACGAGAGCCCGGCCTGGGTCGCCCTGCGCGAGTCGAACACGCTGACCGCCCGGAGCTACCAGCGAGGCTACCGGGATTCGGCGTTCCTCTTCTTCACCGACGACCGGGTCTGGCTGCGCCCCGTGCTGGGCGTCGCCAACCTCACCACCGCCGTGCTCGAGAGCCTCTGGGGGGTCGTGAAGCTCCCGGCGGACCGCGGCGAGACCCTGCGCGCGGGACTGACCGGAACGCTGGTGAGCCTTCCGGAGCTCGCCTTCTTCAACATCCGCAAGGGCTCGAACGACTGGGTGATGCCGAGCGGGAGCCTCGTCGAGGCCCTCGACCGCCCGCTCCCCGCGGCCAGTGCGGACGCGACCCCCGCCGATCAGTCCGTCGAGACGGAGCTCCCCGGCTGGTCGAGGTAGATCGGGGACGACCAGGCGCGCTCCTGCACGGGCGCCAGGCAGTCGTCGTCGGCGGGCGTGCGGTAGCCCCCGTGACAGGGCCGCGTCCGGACGACGTTGCCGTCCGCATCGAGCTCGGCGCGCTGTCCGGCGCCGTTGATGGCCATCGAAGGCACCTCGAGCGCACGCACGTAGTAGACCGCGTCGCGGCCGGAGCTCACGTAGTCGGGATCCTCGAACTCGACCCGACAGCCACCGGGATCGGGCTCGCAGGGGAACACTCGCCACGGGTCCTCGATGCCCGCGGCGGCGCGCTCACCCGGCGTCTCCTGCGGCCGGATCCGCACCACCTCGATGGCGGCGATCTCGCGCCGCTCGTCCCCGGGCCGATAGCACTCGTTGCGACACAGGCTCTCGAGCCGCTCCGGTCCGAGGGCCAGCTGGCTCTCCTCCGGGCAGCCGGGCTGCTGCACGAAGGACCCGACCGCGCGCACCTCGAAGCGCGGGACCCGACCGCTCACCACCTCGGACCCCATGGGCCGACGCCC